>DAIBSV010000004.1 GCA_027415455.1 Nitrospirota bacterium
GCATCGAGGAGGACGGTGACGGAGCGCCCCGCATCCGGGGTGGTGGTCAGATTCGCGAATGGCTGGACATAGACCGCGAGCGGAAGCGGAGAGGCTGGGAGACGGCCGGAGGCCCGGCCCCCCGAGGCGCAGGCGGCCAGAACGAGACCGAAGGAAAGGAGAAGAAAAAATGCGGGAATCTTTTTCAAAACCATAGGTTGAACCCCCAGACTGCCTCCTGAGAGGCGCCGTTGTAAAGGACGGACTGGTTGAAGTAGTCCCCGCTCGCGAAGACCTCGAGAAAGCGGGAGAAGCGGTAGGAGACACCCGTTCCGCCCTCGTAGGCGGGCCGGGAGGTGACGAAGTTCTCGTAGCCGCCCCCCTGGATGTTGAAGTTCAGACGATTCCGGATTCGCGTCTGATAGACCAGGGCGGCAAAGACGAATTGCTGCCGGGCCAGGATCGGCACGAGAGAGGCGGTCGCGGGCGAAGCGAAGAGAACGCTCCAGTCCTCGTACCCCCCCACGAGGTCGATCTGTGGACGAGTGTCGAGCGTCAGGTCGGCCATGCCCTCCGTATTGTGAAGCTCCCCGAAGGGAAGCGTCCGGTCGTCGAGGGTGTAGTCGAAGAGCCAGGACTCGGCCGAAACGGTAAGACGGGGCGAAAGGGTCCAGGAGAGGGAGGCCATGTACCCGGTCTGAAGTCCGTCCCGGACGATGGATTCCCCGAAATCCCCCCAGATCATGTTGTCGAAGCCCTGGACATTGAGGGTGAAGGCTCCCTCCGTGCCGGTGAGGTTTGCGTAGAAGCCAGGAGAGTCGGTTAGCCGCGTATCCCCGGCCTCCCCCGTGACCTCCCAGCCCGGCGCCGGCTGCCACAGGACCCCGGCGTAGGTATAGTCGTTGGTTCCCCACCCCGCCCGCTCCCCCGCCCCGAGGTACTCGGTCCGTCCCGCGAAATAATTGGCCGAACCGGTCCGGGAGCTCTCGATCTTGGTGTCGAAGCTGTAGGAGGCGCCTCCCGGATAGAAGACGGCGAAATTCTGGTTTCGGAACGAGAACTGGTCCATGTTGTAGAGGGAGAGAAGCCCCGAGGAGACACGGGGCGCCTGGGTCTCCCCCTGGGAGAAGATGTGGGAGTCGAAGGCCTGGGCCCGGGCGAGACGCCCCTCGCGGCGATAGGTCTCGAGGAGGTCCTCCCAGATGACCCGGTCTGCCGGGTAGCGGCGATGAAGGCGCCAGAGAAGGCGCTGGGCCCGGGCGAGATGTCCTGTTCCGGTCAGGATCTCCGCCCGGAAGACGAGAAAGTCCTTCGAGTTTGGGTGAAACGAAAGCCACCGGTCCAGGGTCTCGAGCGCCCGGGTCCCGTCCCGCCTTTTCCAAAGCAGGCGGGCCTTCCAGTAGAGGCCTTCCCGGTCTGCCGGGTAGCGCGCGAGGAAAGCCTGCGTATCGCGGTAGGCCCGCCGGTCATGGCCAAGCGCCGCCTCGATCTTGATGGCGTAGAGGAGGCGGCGCCTTTCCTCCTCCGGGTCGGCCGCGGAAGGCGGGGGCGCGACGGGATCTGATGCCAGACGGATGGCTCCCAAAGCCCAGGCTCCCCGCCGGGTCAGCGGGCCCGGCCCCCGCTGTGTCCGTTCGAGGCTTTTATAGGCGAGACGGAACATCCGGCGGGCCATGCGGAAATCCCCCGTCCGGCGAAAGGCCATCCCCAGATGATAGAGGACGGCGTAGTCGGTGTCCCCCCCGGCCACCGCCCGCCGGTAGAATCCGATCGCCTTGCGGAAGGAGCCGTGGTAATAGGCCTCGTCGGCCAGGAAGACCAGGGCCTCCCGGTTCCCGGGAGAGAGCCGGAGCAGACGCTCGTAGAGGGCTTCGAGACCCTCCTCCCGGCCGGCCCAACGCCGGTCGCGGATCAGAAGGGCCAGACCCTGGGGATCGTCCGGCATGAGGCGGACGATCCTCTCGTCGTATGCGATGGCGGTCTGAAGCTGATCGGCCGCAACGAACCAGTCCGAGGCCTGAAAGAGAATGGCCCGGTTTTGTGGATGGACGCGGGAGATCCGGTCGACCGTCCGGCGGGCCTCTCTGAAGTGGCGCTCCCAGATCAGGATCCGGGCAAGTTCCATCCCCAGAACGGCCGACAGAGCAGGATGGCGGCTCAGGGAGGCTACCAGGGGGGCCAGGTCGGGCCGGGGGACGCTGTCGGCATAGAGCCGGAAGAGCGCGTACTGGTCATCCCTGAACTCCCGGCGGGAGTCGCCCCGCATCAGCCGGAGAGTCAGCCCGATCTGGGGGAGGAGGAGTCCGGCTCCGGCAAAGTCCCGGACCGCCCGGCGAAGGAGCGGACGCTCTCCAGCGGCGATCCCGCGGGCAGCCAGGAGGGCCCCGGCCAGATCGGGGCGGTCCATGTCCCGGTAAGTCCGGACCAGATCCTCGAAGACGGGACGGCTTTCCGGATAGAGAGCCAGGGCCTGCCGCATCCGGGCGGCCGCGAGCGCCAGGTTGCCCCTGCCTTCGGCGGCCTGCCATCCCAGTCTGAGATCGGAGAGGGAGGGTCCGCCGGGAGCTCCCAGCCAGCCGAGAAGATCCCGCTGGGCCACCCCGACCAGGCCATGCGAGAGGTCCAGATCGAGGAGTTCGGCATGGAAGCCCTCGGGGGGCAAGGGAAGCGCCTTCTCGCGAGCTTCGAGAAGAGACCGGGTCCGGGAATACCATCCCATCTTGTCGGAGAGCCAGAGGGCCTCCTCCCATCGCTTCCGGTCCCCCGGCCTTCGGCGGACAAGCTCCTCGAAGGCCAGGAGGGCCCACCCGAAATACTTCTCGCGGGTGAAGAGCCAGGCGGACGAGGCGATCACCTCGTCGTGCGCCACCTCCGGGACGAGGGCCCGGTAAAGAAGGTAGGCCTCCGCCGGCCGCTTCAGACGGAATAGGGCCCGCAGGGCCGGAAGCAGGACCGGATCGGGGTCGGCCCCAAGGGTGCGGAGCCGGTCCATCATCCGGAGGGCCTCCCGGTCATGGCCCAGCCGGTAGGCCAGGGTCAGCCGCATCGCCAGATAGTCGATCCGCTCCGGAAAGTGGCGGGTCAGGGTCCGGAGAGTTTGGGCCATGTCCGCGTCATTTCCCGTCTGGCTGTCGTAAACGAGAATTGCCTTCCAGTAGCTCATGTCCCCGGGATGGGCGGCGGCCAGACGGTGGAGAATCAACAGGGCCGAAGCGGGAAGGTTCAGGAGGTCGTAGGAGCGGGCCAGACGGCGCATTTCGACTTCCGGCAGCCGTTTTGTCCGCAGGAGGACGGCGAATTCCTGCGCCGCCTTTCCCGGCTCGTAAAGATCGAGATAGAGCCGGGCCAGCTCCAGCCGGTCGCGAAAGGAGTCCGGATCCTTGCGGAGAAGCCGCTCGAGATCCGAGGCTGCCCGGGCGGGATAGCCCCGCAAGGCCTCGACCCTTGCAGCCTGCCGGAGGGCCCAGAGGGGAGGATTGGCCTTTTCGAGCCGGGGAGCAAGGAGGGAAGAGGCATAGTCGTAATCCCCCGCGTCGATCGCCAGCCTGACGTACTGGGAATCCCCCGGAACGAGAAGAAAGGCGACGAGAAGTAAAAGGGCTCCGCCCAACACGATCCACACGAACCGGATCCTCACCCTCCACACCCCTTATCCCGATCGCCGACACCTCGAAAGCCCATGGCTCTGTATCCCATAAAAATCTCACGCTGTCAACCACAAAAGCGTCCCCGAAAAGGGGGGGCGTCTCCACGGAGCCCTCTTCGCCGGGAATTCGTCCGGCAGCCATGATTCCTGTTATGATGGAAGGATGGAAAAATTGAAGGACCGGACCCGGCCCAAAAAGGACTCTATCGCATAAAGGAAGACCATGTCGCCCGAATCCACCCACTCCCCCTCCCCCGAGGCCTACGGAAGCCGGGCCATCGCCGAGAACCGCCTCGAACGCTGGCCGAACCCCGAGGAGGGCCAGCGCTACCGCGTCACCATGAGCTTCCCCGAATTCACCTGTCTCTGCCCCCGCTCCGGCTACCCCGACTTCGCCACTATCCGGATCGTCTACGAACCGGGCCCCTACATCGTGGAGCTCAAATCCCTGAAGCTCTACCTGAACGCCTTCCGGGACGAGAGAATCTCCCACGAAGGATCGGTCAACAAAATTTTCCGGGATCTGACCGACCTTCTTTCTCCGGGGTTTCTCGAAGTGACGGGGGACTTCAATGTGCGGGGGAACCTCAAGACGGTGATCACCGTGGACACGGAAATGAACCCGCCGGCTTCGAGGCGGCCGTCCGGGAGAAAGCGCTCCTGATGGACCGGATTCCCATCGCTTCCGAGGGCTGACCTTATACGTTGGCCAGGGCAAGGATTAGCGGAAGGAGAGACGGCAGTCTCCGTAGTCGATGCGCTCCCAGAACCGGTTGTCCGGGCCGACCGTGGCGACGGAAACGGGAAGGGAGGTGGCCTCGTCGAGAAGGAGCCACATCCTCCCGAAGACGGGGCGTGCCTCGAGCTGGTCGGGGGCGATGTTCAGGATCTCCACCGGCTTGCCCCGGAAACGTCCGGATCCGAGATAGAGGCAGGAGTGGGTCAGGCAGGCCGGCCGGAGGACCCGCTTGTCGTAGCTCAAAAAGTCCGAATGGTCGATGGTGTGGCCGTAGCGGGAGGTGATCAGCGCGCTGTGGGGCGAGAGAGAAAGGGTCAGGGGGAGGAAGGAAAAGGGGTGGACCGCCGCCACCCGGGTCACCGACCGGTAGAAGACCGTCGCGCCTTTTCGCGGGTGGACGAGTCGGACAAATGCGGTCAGGGGGTGGTAGGTGACGGTCAGGTCGAACTCTTCGCTGGGTCGTTGTCTGACAGGCCTGTTTTTCCTGTGGAGGACCAGACGCCGGAGACTGTAGAAGGTGCGGGTGCGGCAGGTATAGCCTGAAAGACGCCGGGCCTGCTCGAGGAAGCGGTCGGACAGGGCCACCCCCCGCCTATAGTCGTAGGCCCAGGTCGTCTTGGTGCCCGAAAGCTCGGGGAAGATCGGGGAGATCTCCCCGGCCTCCGCCACCCCCGCGACAGCCTGCACAAGGAAAACAAGGCCGGCGACCAGGCCCCATGGCCGGAGTGAACGGATGAGACCGCCCGACACTTCCCTGTGGCCCATCTCGGCTTCGCCCCTTCCTAGCGGTGCGTCAGCTGATAGATCACGAATCCCAGCCCCGAGAGCCCGAAAAGGCCGTGCAGGACAGTCACCGCCCGGATCATGGCGCGCTTCCTGAAGCCCCTGGCCACGAGAACCAGCCCTCCCACGGCGGCCAGCACCAGGAGGGCCAGCCCGATATCGAACCAGGGGGCCCCGCCCCGTATGAAGAAGCGGGCGATCAGCATGATGAGTCCGGCCATGGCAAGTGTCGGATGGACGAATCCCAGAACCTGCGGAAAGTCCTTTCGGGCCACCTCGAGCCCCCAGAGAACCAGTCCGAAAACTGCCGCGATCCCGACAAGGACCGCCCCAACCAGCATCAACCCCTGATCCATATCCCTCGTCTCCCCCCGCCCAGCTCAGTCCACCTTCAGGTCGTGCGCCAACAGAACCGCATCCGCGATCTCGCGCATCGACTTTCTCATGTTCATGCTTTTCTTCTGGAGGAGCCGGTAGGCATCCTCCTCCGTAATCCGGTGCTTCTTCATGAGGATCCCCTTGGCCCGGTCGATCCTCTTCCGGCTCTCCAGGGCCTCCTCCATCGCCACCGTCCGCTCGAAGAGAGCGGTGTTCTCCCAGGCGATGGCCGCCTGGTTCGCCACCGACTGGAGAACCTTGAATTCGTCCCGCGTAAAGTGGTGGAGCTGGCTGGTGTAGACGTTCACCACGCCGATCGCCCGGTCCTTGATCATCATGGGCACGGAGAGCATGGAGACGAGGTTTTCCTTGCGGGCCAGCTCCTTGGCGGTATACCGGGGATCCTTCTGGACATTTTCCACCGCGATCGCCCGCCGCTCACCGAAGACGACCCCGGCGATGCTCTCCCCCACCTGAAGGGGGGGCTTCTTGCGGTATTCGTCGGACAGGGTCTGGGTCGCCCGGACCACCAGACCCTTTTCCGGATCGTAGATCATGATTGAACAGAGGGTGGAATTGGTCATCTCGGCGGTGACCGTCACGATGAGGTGGAGGATCTCCTCGAGATAGCGGCTCGAGGTGATGGACTGGCTCACCTGGGAGAGCGCCTCGATCTGCCTGGCCTTCTTCTGGGCCTCCTCGAAGAGCAGGATATGGCGGATCATGAAACCCATTTCCTGGGAAAGGAGCATCAGAAGCTCGATCTCCGTGTTGTTGGGGGAGAAGGGCGCCCGGAAATGAAGGTTCATAACCCCCACCAGGCGGTCCTTGGTCCGGAGGGGAACGGAGAGGAAGGATTCGAAGCGGTCCTCGGGAAGCATCTGGAAGATCTTGGCCCGGGGATCCTCGTAGGCCCGCTCGGAAATGACGACGGGGGACTCTTCCTGGGCGACCCATCCGGTCAGCCCCTCCCCCAGTCGGATCGAGAAATGGCCGACCAGGTCGGGGAGATAGCGGGAGGCGGCCCGGAGGGTCAGCACCGGCGCGTCCTCCTCCAGAAGATAGATGAAGACGCCGTCCGCGGGAAGGATCTCGAGGAGCAGGCGGATCGCGCTGTCGAGTAGGACGGAGAGGGAGTCCACCGAAATGGTGATCCGGAGAAGGCCCTTCAGAAGCTTGAGCTCCTTCTGGAGGTCGGGGGTGTCCGGACGGGTCCGGGTCGGGGTCATGCGAAGAGTCCATTCGGAAGAAGGTTCGGGTCATAATCCCGGAGGATCCGGACACGGCCGGGAGCCTCGGGAAGAATCAGGGCCACCTGACCTCCGGAGACCTTCTTGTCCCGGATGAGGTAGGGTCGGATCCTTTCGAATTCAATATCCCGGGGCCAGGAGACCGGAAGTCCCGCACGGCCGATCAGGGACTTCATGAAGGAGAAGGTTCCCGGGGCGGCAACGCCTCCCGCCTCCGCGATCGCGGCGGCGGAGAGCATGCCGATCGCCACGGCCTCCCCGTGGAGAATCCCCGAAAAGTCCAGGGCCCCTTCCAGAGCGTGGCCGAAGGTGTGGCCGAAGTTCAAAAGCATCCGCTCCCCCGTCTCCCGTTCGTCGGCGGAGACGATCCGGGCCTTGTCGGCGGCGCAAAGGGCCACGACCTGCTCCCAGAGGGAGGCGTCGAAGCGCTCCCCGGAAAGCGCATCCACCCGTTTCTCGAGAAGGGCCATCAGGGCGACATCCCCGATGAAGGCGTACTTCAGAACCTCGCCCAGGCCCGCCCGACGCTCCCGGAGGGGAAGTGTGGCGAGTAGATCCGGGTCGGCAAAGATGGCCCGGGGAGGATTGAAGGCGCCGATCAGGTTCTTCCCCAGGGGATGATCGACGCCGGTCTTTCCCCCGATCGACGAATCCACCTGAGCGACCACCGTGGTGGGCAGATGGACCAGGGGAACGCCCCGCAGGAGCAAGGCGGCCGCGAGCCCCCCCATGTCTCCCGTCACCCCCCCTCCCGCCACAAGGAGAGGTTCCCGTCGCTCCCACCTCTCCCCGATCAGGGCCGTCAGAATCCCCATCAGGCTCTCCATGGTCTTGTACCGCTCCCCGTCCGGGTGAAGCGCCACGACCGTCCGGAATCCGGCCCTGTCGATGGAGGTCTGGATGCGGTCGCCATAGAGCCCCCACACCACCGGATTGGAGACAAGGCCGATCCGGGAGACCGAGGGAAAAAGCGTCCGGAGTTCCGGGCCCAGGCGCGACAGAAGGCCCTTTTCGATCCGGATGTCGTAGGGGCCCGAAGCGGAACGAACGGAGACCGAGGTCATGGGAGCCCACACTCCGGAGAGGCGGGAGTCCGAAGGAGCTTCAGGATTTCCTCGACCGTCCCGGAGATCGAGTGTCCCGCCGTCTCGACAACATGGGTGGCCACCGCCCGATAAAGGGGATCGCGCTCCCGGGTCACCTGCCGGATCTCCTCGGAGAGCGGGATCTCCGCCCTGAGCCGGGGCCTTTTCTCGTAGGCGTTCGAGAGGCGACTCACCAGCTGTTCGACCGGAACGTGGAGATAGAAGACCGGCCCCAGCTCCGCGAGAAGCCGGCGGTTGTCGGCGGACAGGACAATGCCTCCCCCCGTCGAGACGACCCCCGGAGGAAGCTCCCGGAGGGTTTGCAGGACACGCGACTCCCATCCCCGGAAGGCCCCCTCCCCCTCCCGATCCCACAGACGGGCGACCGGCTCTCCGGTCCGCTCCTCGACCATCCGGTCGGTATCGTAGACGGGTGCGTCGATCGAGCGCGCGAGGGCGTGGCCCAGGGTGGTCTTTCCCGATCCCCGGGGACCCACCAGAATGATGAAACGGTCGAGCGGCGCGATCACGCCTTCCTCCAGGGGGACAGGCGTTCCGCCTCGAGCCGCCGGGAGACCGCGAAATGCTCCCGGACCTCCTCCACCGAATCCCCTCCGATCTTCTCGGAGAAGGCCTGGGCCAGAATCAGGCACACCATGGCCTCTCCCACCACCGACGCCGCCGGAACGGCGCAGATGTCCGATCTCTCGACCGAGGCTGGCATTGGCTCCCCCGTCCGGAGGTCCACCGACGGGAGCGGCGAATACAGGGTTGCGATCGGCTTCATAGCGGCGCGAACCACGAGGGGCAGGCCGTTGGTGACCCCGCCTTCAAGCCCTCCTGAGCCGTTGGAGGGCCGGACCAGCCCCTCCCCCTCCCGCAGGACGGGGTCGTGGACCCGGGAGCCGGAGAGACGGGCGGCCTCAAAACCCAGCCCGAACTCGACGCCCTTGATCGCCTGGATGGAGAGCAGTCCCTGGGCCAGCCGACCGTCGAGGCGCTGGTCCCACTGCGAATAGCTTCCGAGACCGACCGGAAGGCCGGTCGCCCGCACCTCGAACACCCCCCCGAGCGTATCCCCCGCCTTTTTCGCCGCGCGGATCGCCTCGACCATCCGCGCGCCCGTGTCGGGATCGGGACAGAAGACTTCGGAGGCCATCGTCCTCTCCCGGAGAAGCTCCGGGTCGTCCCACAGCTCCTCCGGAGGGCCCGGAAAGGCCACCTCCCCGATGGAAAGAACGCAGGAACTAACCGAAACCCCGAAGAGCGCGAGATACTTCCGGGCGATGGCGCCAAGGGCGACCCTCGTGGCCGTCTCCCGGGCGCTCGCCCGCTCGAGGACATTCCGAAGGTCCCGATGGCCGTACTTCACCCCTCCCACGAGATCGGCATGGCCCGGCCGGGGCACATGGACGGCCCGGTCCCCGTCCTCGGGGGCCGGTTCGGCCCCCATGGCCTGCTCCCAGTTTTTAAAGTCGCGGTTCTCGATCCAGACCGTGAGAGGCCCCCCCAGTGTCCGGCCCTTCCGCACGCCGGAGACGAAGCGGACGGCGTCGGTCTCGATGGCCATGCGTCCGCCGCGTCCATAGCCCATCTTCCGGCGGGCCATGTCCCCCGACAGATCGTCAGGCCCGATCTCGAGACCGGCCGGAAGACCCTCGATCACCCCGGTCAGCCCGGGGCCGTGGGATTCCCCTGCCGTGAAAAAGCGGATCACGGCATCATCGGCATCATCGGCATGCCGCCTCCGCCAGCTCCGGGTCCCGCCTTGGCGGTGTTGGCTCCCCGGACGGTCTTCTTCTTGTGGGGCACGAGGTGAAGGGTGACGCCCAGGAGCGACTGGAAGTCGGAGCCGAGATAGGCCACCTCCTCGAGGTAGAGCCCTTGCCCCGGACGATAAGCCACCTCGCGGATCCGGGCATGGTCGAGAAAGGTCTCGACGCGCTTTTTCACGGCCGGCTTCTGGTCGAGCACCTGTCCCACTGTAACCGTTCCGGCAAGGGGCAGGGCCCGAATCGCCTGCATGTAAAGCGTCTTGACCCGGCTTTTCGCCTCGAGATAGGCCGCAAGGCGCGCCGAGCCGTCGAAGGACTCCCCGGCGGGAATGGGAACCGTCGCCGCCCGCACCAGATCGCTTCCGGACCACGGAAGCTGGTAGGAGTAAATGGGTTTGGACTTTTTCTTTTCCGTCGCGCAGGAGGACAGGAAGGCCAGCGCCAGAAGTGCGGCCAGGAAAGCGGTCGTCTTTTTTCCAGCTCGATTTGTCATGGTCATTGTCTCACCCCTGGCCGGCCTCTTTCGTGTCCGGCCTGTATCGTTTTTGGTCCTTGTCGATGTCCCGATGGGCGACACGGATGCGGTAGCCCTCTTTCTCGAGCCGGATGCCGAGATGTTCGGCGATCCCGACCGAGCGGTGTCGCCCCCCCGTGCACCCGACGGCGATCGTGAGCGTCGAGCGCCTCTCTTCCGCGAAGCGGGGGAGAAGGGAGAGAAGAAAACCCGAAAACTCTACCAGAAAGGCGTCGGCTCCGCGCTCCCGCAAAAAGGACCAGACCTCCATGTCCTTTCCCGTCCGGGGACGGAGGCGGGGATCGTAGTTCGGATTGGGAAGGAAGCGGACGTCGAAAACCATGTCGGCATCCATCGGCAACCCGAACTTGAAGCCGAAGGAGAGGAGATAGACGACCATCCCCCCCTCCGGCTCGGGCACGCCGTAGGATTTCCCCATGAGAATACGGAGCTCCGCCACCGAAAGGAGGCTCGTATCCACAACCCGGTCCGCCCGTTTCCGGAGCGCGGCCAGCCGCTCCCGCTCCTCCCGGATCGCCTCCAGGAGAGGGAGTCCCGCGGAAAGGGAAAGCGGATGCGGGCGGCGGGTTTCGGAAAAACGGCGCATCAGGACGTCATCCCCCGAATCCAGGAAAAGAACCTCGACTTCGTGCCCCTCTGACTTCAGCTGGTCGAAGGACTGCCAGAATTCCTGGAAGAAGGCCCCTTCGCGAATATCGACTCCGATCGCCACCCGCTCGAACTTGGCGGGCCCCCGGTTGGCGAGGGCGGCGAACTGGGAGACCAGCGGAATGGGCAGATTGTCGACGCAAAAATAGCCAAGATCCTCCAGCACGCGGAGAGTCTGGCTTTTTCCCGCCCCGGACAGGCCGGTCACAAACAGAAAACAGAGGCTCATTCCCCCTCCCCGACCGGACCCGGATCACACGGTCCGGCGGCCGGTCAGACCGGCTCGATCTGTCCCAGTGATCCGTCACGCCGCCGATAGAGGAGCCGCATCGACTGGCTTGCCGGATCGAGATAGAGGAAAAAATCCTTGTCCAGAAGCTCCATCTGGACGATGGCGTCCTCGAGTGACATGGCCTTCACCGGAAACTTCTTGGTCTTGACGAGGGCGGGAAGCTGGAAGGGCTTTGTCTCCGAAAGATGGGGAAGCACCTCTTCATGACGCGCTCCGGTGCGGTTGGTCAGGAATTTCTCCCTGAACCGGTGGATCTGGCGCTCGAGCTTGTCCACCACGAGGTCGAGGGATCCGTAGAGATCGGATGTCACCGATTCCGCATGGATCATCTTTCCGTGGGTGTGAAGGGTGATCTCGATCTTCTGGCGATATTTTTCCACCGCCAGGACCACCTCGGCCTTGGCGGGCTCGCTGACGAGGCGCGCCACCCGGTGAAGTTTTTCCGTCACCTGGTTGCGGATCGCATCGGTGAGGTCAATATGTCGTCCCGTCAAAAGAATTTCCATCGTTCCTCCATGAATGGTGATCGGTGCATTGATTTAGGTTTTCTGGGTCCTGGGGTCCCAGGGTCCTCGCCTTCGCTGGCTGACGGAGGGAATGTCGAGTTCGGTGCGATACTTGGCAACCGTTCTCCGGGCGATGACCACCCCGCTCCCGGCCAGTTTTTCCACAATTTCCTGATCCGTGAGAGGATCCTCCGGCGGTTCGGCCTTCACAAGCTGCCGGATTTGCTCCCGGACGCTGACGGCCGAATGTTCCCCTCCGCCGGACGAGGAGGCCACCCCGCCCGAAAAGAAATACTTGAGTTCGACCACGCCGAAGGGGGTTTCAGCATATTTCTGGTTGGTGACCCGCGAAATGGTCGACTCGTGCAGCCCCAGCTCCTGGGCGATCGTCCTGAGCACCAGGGGCCTGAGCGCCGTGGGTCCCTTCCGGAAAAAGCCCTCCTGGTGCCTGAGAATGCTCTCTCCCACCCGGAGGATGGTCCGGCGCCGCTGGTCGACGCTTTTGAGAAACCACTGGGCCGCACGCATCTTCTCCTCGAGATAGTCGCGGAGTTCATCCTTTTTTGGGGCGGCCTTCAGCATAGCCCTGTAGGAGGGCTGGATCCGCAGCCTGGGAAGCCCCTGCTCGTTCATCGCAACCCTCAGGACGCCGTCGTCGTCCTCGTAGAAGCGGAGATCCGGAACGATGATCGACGGGCTCTCCCGATAATAGGGACGACCCGGCTTTGGTTCGAGCGAGCGGATGAAGGCGATCGCCTCCGCCACCTCCTCGACAGGAACCTTGAGTCCCCTGGCGATGGTCTTGGTCCCCATCTCCAGGAAATCCTCGAAATAGTCGGAAAGGATCAGTCCCGGAAGACTCTTGTCCTGCCCCAGATGGCGCACCTGGATCATGAGGCACTCCTGGAGGGAGCGGGCCCCCACCCCGGGAGGGTCGAATCCATGAATCGTCTCGATCACGTGTGCAAGGGAGGCTCCCTCCAGGAGTCCGGCCGGGATCTCGGAGGGATCGAGATGAAGGTAACCGTCCTCGTCGAGGTTTCCGATCAGGTAGATGGCCAGGGCCCGTTCGGGCGGGGTGAGCGTGGTGAAGGAAAGCTGCCATTCGAGGTGGTCGGCCAGGGTCGTGGGAGCGGCCAGAACCTTTTCGAAGGAAAATTCCCCCGAATCAGCCTCCCGGAGGGTCCTCTCCTCCCGCTGAAAGGCCTCCTCGTCGAGGTTTTCGTCGACAGAATACTCCCAGTTGGACAGGGGATCGGGAACCCGGTCCTCGTCCTCATTCGCGGGAGTTTCCGGACGGGCGTCATCCCCCATCGAATGGAGGCTTTCCCCGTCGGCGCCTTCGGAGGACCACTCCTCGGGCTCCTGCGACTCCTCCTCGATCTCCAGGACCGGATTCTCGAGGACGATTTCCTGCATCTCCTGGGCCAGATCGAGCCGGTTCAGCATCAGCAGGTGGATCGCCTGCTGGAGCTGGGGCGTCATGACCATTTTCTGGGAGAGGCGGACCTCGAGCTGTTGCTTCATCCCGACACCTGCGCCATGTCTTCGTTCAACAGGAATCTCTCCCCGAGATAGAACTCCCGGACCCGGGGGCTCGAGGCAATCTGGCGGGGTGTCCCCTCCTCCAGGATCTGCCCCTGGTTGATGACGTAGGCCCGGTCGGTAATCTCGAGCGTCTCCCGGACGTTGTGGTCGGTGATGAGAACCCCGATGCCCCGGGATTTCAGCTGGGCGATGATCTTCTGGATTTCGATGACGGCGATGGGATCGATGCCGGCAAAGGGCTCGTCCAGAAGGATGTATTCCGGCTTTGTCGCCAGGGCCCGGGCGACCTCGACCCGACGTCGCTCCCCTCCCGAGAGGGTGTAGGCCTTGCTCGCGGTCAGATGGGCGACGTTCAGTTCGGCGAGTAGGGTCGCAAGACGCTCCTCCCGCTCCGCCGGGGTGAGCTCCATGAACTCGAGGACGGCCATAATGTTGTCCCGGACGGACAGCTTCCGGAAGATCGAGGATTCCTGGGGGAGGTAGCTGATCCCGAGTCGCGCCCTCTTGTGCATGGGCTCTTTCGAGATGTCCCTTCCCCCCATCATGATCCTCCCGCCGTCCGGACGCACAAGCCCCACGATCATGTAGAAGGAAGTCGTCTTCCCGGCCCCGTTCGGTCCGAGGAGGCCGACCACCTCTCCGGGATTGACGTGGAGATTGACTCCGTTCACGACCTTCCGCTTGTGATAGGCCTTTTCGAGTCCGATGGCTTCAATGGACATTGGAGCTCCTGTCCTGCCCGGCCCCGTTCCCCGAAGCGGTCGGTGTCTTTTGCTTGTGTGGAGACAGCAACATAAGGCTATGCCCCTGGATCACGCTCTTGTTGAGCCGCGTAAAAAAGGTGATTCGCTCTCCGGACATCCGGTCCCCGTTCTGGATCACCACCGGCTCCTCGGTGAGGACGAAGACATGGGCCGCCTGAATGTAGACGGCCTTGCCGGCATAGGCGACCCGTCGCGGAGTATGGATCACCACATGACCTGTGGCGACCATGGTCTCGACGCGCTGGCTGGACGAGCCGCCCTTCGACTGCTCCATCAGGGTCTTTCCCTTCGCCGCCTTTTTCAGGAAGACGACCAGATCGTCCGCATGGAGGCGAAGCGTTCCCTTGACCAGATGCACATGGCCGGAGAAAGTGATTTCGTTCTCGATGTTTTTGGCCAGCATGTGGTCGGCCCGAACGACCATCGAAACCGGAGTCCGGTCTTTCGGCTTGTTCTTCAAGGGAGAAGCAGCCTCGGCCATTCGAGGCCATCCGATCTCCAGGACGATCGGAAGCAGCGCCGCAAGGGTCCGGGCGAGGCCCCAACCCCGGCCCGCCCTAGCCGGCAAAAACGGCATGCACATTCCTCGCGAGAGTAAAGGATTGCGTCTTGGGAACAGATGTGAGTCCGATCCCGTAGATTACCACTCCCCGGCTCACGAGGGTCACCGGTCCCTCTGTTGTGATGGTATCGGAGGCGTCGTGGTAATGCAATTGCCGGGCCACAAGAAGCAGTCCGCTGGAAAAGGCGGCGGAAACCGGAACGGAGCGTCCGGAAACCAGAAACTGGTGTCCGGGCTGGTCGATGATCCCTTTCTGGCTCCTGATGTCGAGCATCAGGGACGAGTTCAGAATGATGTGTGCGGAGAGTTCGGAGAGACGGGTCCGGGAGTGGTCCTCTCCGACCGTGGCCGATTTCGCCCGCACGAACCAACGCGTCATGGAGTGAAGGGTCCGGGAATAGGTAAAGTTCCTGATGATCACTGCCGGTTTCGGAAGGGGATGGGAATCTGTCAGAACGGTGCCCCGGTCGGAAACATGGCGTTTGGCCAGAAATCCGAAGAGGAGGATCGCCGCGATCAGCGGGACGAGTGAGACGAGGACGACGACGGTTTTCTTCCGCAGAAAGGTCAGCACAGGAGCGCCTCCTGCGGGTCCGGCCCGGAGAAACACGGCCTGACGCCCCGGGGGGACACGCCTCTATTCCGAAAAATCGTGAAAAAGCCGCTTGAGGGCATCGATCCCTTCGGTAATCGCCTCGGCAGACTTCCGCAACTGCCGGGACTCGTCCTCCGACAGGGGAAGCTCCACAATCTCCTCGAGTCCCTGGTTTCCGAGGCGGACGGGGACGCCCACAAAGGCTTCCTTGATCCCATATTCCCCCTGGAGAAAAACCGAACTCGGAATGATCCTGTGGCGATCGTGGAGAATCGACTCGATCATCGAATAGGTGGCGGCCGCAGGGGCGAAGTAGGCGGAGGAGTCCTTCATCAGATGAACGATTTCGGCGCCTCCGTCCCGGGTCCGCTGGACAATCGCCGCCAGTCGGTCGGCCGGCACCATCTTCCGGACAGGAACACCGGCGATCGTCGAGAAGTCGAGGAGCGGAACCATCTGGTCCCCATGCCCCCCCATAACCAGGCTCTGGATGTTCGAGACCGAGGTCCGCGTCTCTTCCGACAGGAAGTAAGCGAACCGGGAAGAGTCGAGGGCGCCCCCCATCCCGATCACCCGCTCCCGGGCGAAGCCCGTCACGCGCCAGAGGACGTAGGCCATGAGATCCATGGGGTTGGTCACGGCGATGACGATGCTGTCGGGGGCGAACTTCCGGACATTGAGGGCGACATCCCGGATGATCTCACCATTCTTTGTCAGAAGGTCGTCCCGGGACATCCCCGGCTTTCGGGAAAAGCCGGCGGTCACCACGACCACGGAAGAGTCGGCGATGTCCTCGTAGTGGCCGGTTCCGCGGATCCGGGTATCGAACCCCAGGAGGGGTCCCGCCTCCAGGATGTCGAGAGCCTTTCCCTGGGCCACACCGTCCCGGATATCCAGAAGAACAACGTCGGCCAGGCCGTTCTCGACAATTTTCTGGGCCGTGGTCGCCCCCACGTTTCCCGCCCCGATAATGCTGACCTTGCGTCTCTTTTTCACTATTCGCACAAAACTCTCCTTCAATCCATCCGGATGGCGCAAGGCCTCCTTCCGGTTTTCCTTGACCTGAAGGCGAAATGGGTCTCTCCGGAGCGGCTGGACCATCCGGAGGCCGCACACAGACCGTCAGGGACTCCGACACACGAGTGCCTAGGATCATACGCAAACGGGAGAAGAAAGGCAAGCCGGACAATCGTTTCTGGAGAAGGATCGCCTCGTGAAACCCCGTCTCCCGGAGCTCCGGAGGGCCGGTTCCCAGGAACGCGGTTGGCGCGGTCAGAACCCCCTGAAGTATCCGATTTCCCGGTCGAGCCCGTCCTGAATCATGGAGAGGCGGAACCGGTCGGCGATCAGGCGTTCACGGCTGGTCAGCACCTCCGTCTCGGCATCGACGGCCGTCACCCCGTCGACCAGCCCCCGGGAGAAGCGTCTTTCCACAAGACGGAGATTCTCCCGGGCGTGGTCGTAGCGGGCCTGATCCAGGGAAATCGTTTCTCGCTGGGTCTCAAGATCGTCATAGAGCTTGCGGACATTCCGGATGACCCTGAGACGGACGAGACGGGTCTTTTCGGACTCCTTTTTCGCCTCCATCCGCGCCCGCTCCGTGTCGTGGAGGATTTCCCCGCCCACGAAGATGGGAACCGAAAGGGCGACCCCGCTCTGGAAGGTCGGAAGAAAGAGCCCCGAACCCGGAGGCGCTCCGGAGATCGTGGCCGGGACCCCCCACAGCAGGAAGCCCTGGGCAAAGAGGGACAGGTGGGGATAGTTGCGCGTCCGGATCTCGTCGACCCTGTTTTCAGACTCACGGTCCCGCGCCCGGGCGGCCAGGATCAGGGGGCGATGGCGAAGGGCATAGGCGGTCAGTGCGTCCACGGGCCAGTCGGGTCCCCCCTGCCGGGGGGACCCGTCCGTCCGATAGGGAACCGGGGTGTCCCGCCCCATGGCATAGACCAGGTCGGCCCTGGCCTTCTCGAGGGCGTTTTCCTGGCGAATCCTTTCAAGTCTGGTCTTTTCGAGGAGCAGACGGGCCATGGTGACGTCGGTGACGACCCCGAATCCCCGGGCCAGGCGTTCCTGGGCCATCCGCAAATGGAGCGCGGCATCCTCCTCGTTTTTCCGGGCCCCCCGGACGAGATGTTCGAACATCGCCAGCTGGTCGTAGGCCAGGTTGGCCCGAAAGGAGACCGCGAGCCGGGCTTCGGCGAGCTCCTCCTTCCGGCTCCGGAGCCGGAAGCGTTCCGCACGGACCCGGAAGTGGCGCCGGCCGAAGGCGGTGATCTCCTGGGTCAGTGTGGGGTTCAGCATTTCGGGCGCGATCGGCTGGTAGTCCGGGAAGACCCCGCCGACGAAGGCCGAGTTCAGGAAAAGCTGGTCGAGGGAGAGGGTCAGATGGGGATAGTAGTCGGCCTGGGCCACGCCCACCTTTTCAGTCTGTGCCCGGGATCGGGCGTAGGCGATGGAGACGAGAGGGTGGGAGGAGAGTGCCGCCTGAACGACCGTCTTCCGGTCGATGGGAACCCCCTCCTCCGCGGCCATGAGGGTCCCCAGAGGAAGGAAGGCGACCAGAATCCCCGTTCCGACGTAAAAGATCCACCCCCAACAAGAGGTGAAACCGCGTTCAGCCCTTGCGGACAATTGCCACCTCGGCCGACATGCCGGGAAAGATCGCCTGTCCCTTCAGGTCGTCGAACACGATCCTGACCGGGATCCTCTGGACGACCTTCACGAAGGTTCCGGCCGCATTCTGTGTCGGAAGGAGGGCGAATGCCTGGCTCGCCGCAGGGATGAACTCCAGAACCCGTCCCGTAAACCGGAGCCGCGGGAATGCGTCGATCCGGATCCGGACTTTCTGGCCGGGATGGACCTTCCAGACCTGGGTCTCCCGGAGATAGGCGTCGAGCCAGACGTTCTCCCGGTTTCTGGCATCGATGATGCTGACCAGAGGCTGGTTTGGCCGCACCGTCTCTCCAAGATTCACGAGCCTCTGGGCCACCTGTCCGGAAATGGAGGCGAATACGGTCCGATTTCTGGGGTGGACCTCGGAGATGGAGAGCGCCTGGCGGTCGGCCACAATCAGACGACGGATCTCCCCGAGCTGGGCCACCTTCTTGCGATAGGTGGTTTCCAGATCCTCGAGATCCTGGGCCGAGATAAAGCGGTTCTTCAGAAGATCCCGCCCCCGGTGGTAATGGTCCCGGGCGTCGACCATCTCCCGATCGATCCGGACCTCCCTCGCTAGGTCGCGCTCGAGGGTCTGGTAGGGGGAGAGATTCCCGGTGGTGTCGTGCCGTCTGTTGTAGCGGTCGCCGGTCGTGTCGATGGTCGCGATCACCTCGCCAAAGCGGACGGGATCGCCCTCGTTGACCTTCAGATCGAGGAGGCGTCCTCCGACGGGAGAGGCGACCAGGGTGATCTTGCCCTGGACATAGCAGTCGACCGAGCGGACATAGCGCGCATGGTCGACCAGGACGTACAGCCCCCACAGAAGGGTCCCGAGGAGTCCAGCCAGGGGCAGGAGAACCCTCCATGAGCGGAAGGACAGGGCATTTTCAGGGGTCTCGGCCATCGGAAATTTCTCCGGCGCACATCGGCGCGTTCATCCGGGTCACCGTGTGAGGGGAAATCCCGGACGCAATCTGTCCGTCAAAAGAAAAAAACAAGAAAATGAAATGGGGAAAGGTTGCGGAGGAGGAATCCACTTGGGGAGGGCCCGGACCGTGCATCCGTCTGTCGACAGGGTCCGGATCGATTCCCACCATACGCGTGCCTGTCCACCCATGGTAGGAGTCATCACCCTGTCCGCTCCGGACAGGGATAGGCGAACCCCATCGCCGCCAGAAGGTCTGGCGAAACGATCCTAGCACGCCGAAATCCAAAGATCCAGCCCCCGGGTGAAAAACCGCCCCCATCCCAAAGGAATCATTATCCCGGCCAGGGAACTGAGCGAACCATGATCCCCGTCATAGTCTCAAGAATTTCCGGAATCCTCCGAAGAGATCTCTGAAAGGAGGTCGTCCATGGACACCATCATTCCTCTTCTCTTCGGTCTTCTGAGCATCATCGGATTTCTCATGACCTCGGCCCTTGTCTATCTGATCGTCAAACCGGCTCCCGGTCCTCAGGTTTCAGGAGAACGGTCCCGACTTCGCGAAAGGAAGCTCCACGCCCCATAGTGAACCGCCTGACGATTCGCGAGAGCCTCCGGGCCAAAGAGCGGAGCGACAACCGGGGACAATCCGCCGGTCAGAACGATCCGGAGAGGGACTCCCAGCTCCTCCTCCGCTCTTTTTCCGAGTCCCGCCACAGCCAGGACACTCCCCAGAACAACCCCTGAAAAGACGGAGTCCACGGTCGAGCGGCCCAGCGCCCTCCCCCGGGTCAGCCGCTCCCTGTCCAGAAGACGGCCGCCCCCCGAAAGGGTGACCCGACCCGCCCCCAGGCTCCTCTCCATGAGGGAGAGGCCCGGAAGAATCGCCCCTCCCAGAAGATGTCCTCCGGAAAAGACGGTCGTTACCGTGTGGGTTCCAAAATCGGCCACCATGAAGGCGGAGCCCAGAGCCTTTCCGAAGCGGCCCAGGGCCCCCCAGACGGCGGCCCCCCGATCCGGCCCCAGGCTTTCCGGGGGACGGTAGTCCACAGCGAAGGGGGCTCCCACAAGGGAAAACATTTCCGGCCGGTGGCCCGACCGCTCCTCCCACAAGCGCGACACCGGCTCCGCAAGGTCGGGAACGACGCAGACCAGGGCCGCCGGAAGATCTCCTTCCGGGAGATCGGGCCAGAGGTGGGCAAAGAAGGCGGCCAGCCCGGCGAGGTCTCCCGCCGGCGGCGTCGCCAGGGTGCGCATCCGGAGAATGCTCCCCTCCCTGTGCAGGGCGACCGAAATCCGGGAGAGCCCGACCTTGATCGTGACTCCCCCCACGGGCCTATTCACGTTGCCCCCGTCCCCCCGAAACCGGCCGAAGGTTGCGGGTCGAGGGTCCGAGTCTGTGCATCACCCCGTCACTGCCCCGAACGCGGATAGTACCGTCCGGCTCCAGCCCCTCGATTCTCGCCATGCCGGTTTGTCCGTGAAGCGAGTAGGCGACCCAGCGGCCCTTCCAGAGAAGTCTCTTATCGAGACAGCTCCTGATTTCCCCGACAGTGGCGGACGACAGAAGCGTCCCGAGAGTCCGGGAAATTTCCCCGGCCAGGGCCAGGGGACCCGGAACACGGTCTTCCGGGCCGGGAAGGCCGGCAAGGCTGACAGGCCTCATCTCCGGGAGGCCCTTCCCCCATTGCGGATCATCCGGGATGGGGCGGATATTGAGGCCGATCCCCGCGATCCAGCCGGCAGGAGTCCCGGCCGCATCACGGACCGGCTCGACCAGAAGACCGCCGAGCTTGCCGGCCTCCTGGTCCGGACTGGCCTGGGACAAAAGGGCGTAAAGGTCGTTGGGGTATTTCCAGAGGGTCTCCCGGAATCCCAGGAGATCGAGGGTCATGAGAACGGCGGCGGCGACCGCCAGGGGAAGGGCCGCAAGCCCGATCCGCTCCCCTTCCCCGGGAGGGATCCACCGGCTCATCGTCAGGTCGCCCCTCCGGGAGATCCAGCGGTGGCCGGGTCGGCCGCGCCCCCCGGTCTGACGGGCGCACAGAAGTGTCGCCCTTTGCGGGGCGTGTCCTCTCGACACCCACCCGGCAAGGGCATCGTTCGTCGAGGCGAGCTCCCGGGCGAAAAACACCGGCGGATCCGGGAGAATCCTCCGGAACCGCACCCCAGGCCCGGAACTCACCCGAGAAAATCCATGCGGAGAGAGAGGTCTCCGGGCGAATGGGTCAGCGCCCCCACCGAGCAGAAATCGATGTCGAGCCCCGAGAGCTCCCGAACCTTTCCGACCGTCAGTCCCCCGGACACCTCCAAAAGGATCTCCGGCCTGATCGCCCGCAGGCGCGGTACCAGATCGGCCATCATGGGAACGCTCATGTTGTCGAGCAAAAGGATCTCCGCCCCGAATGCGGCCGCCTCCAGGGCCTGCTCCGGCGTATCGACCTCGATTTCGATCCGGTAGGGATGGGGGGCACGCTCCCGGGCCAGACTTAGCGCCTGCGTGACCGAACCGACGCCGACGATATGGTTGTCCTTGATCAGGATCCCGGACGAAAGGGATGAGCGGTGGGAGGCCCCACCGCCGATTCGGACGGCGTATTTCTGGAAGAGTCTGAGGCCGGGAAGGGTCTTGCGGGTCTCGGTGATGCGGAGTGGGCGCATCCCGGGGGGGCGATTCGCCCGGGCGGCTTCCACATACCGCCGTGTGGTCGTGGCGATCGCGGAGAGGTGCTTGAGCAGGTTGAGACAGAGCCGCTCTCCCGACAGGAGGTCGAGAAGAGGACCACAGAGATGCCCCAGGTGCATTCCTTTTTCGACCTCCCCTCCCTCCGGAACCTTCCATTCGAGCGAGACGGCCCCACCCAGGAGGGCGAATACGCGGTCGGCAAACGGGGCTCCGGCCAGAATTCCGGGCTCCTCGGCCACGAGGACCGCTTCGGCCCGCCGGTTCGAGGAGGGATCCGAAAAGAAGATCCGGCTGGTGAGATCCCCTTCGGGAAGGTCTTCCTCCAGAAAGGCGGTCAGGGCCCTGTCGACCGCAGAGGGTGGAAGACCGCCGATCATGACGCCCCCCCGAGAAAGGTCCGGACCTGCTGGAGGGCCACTTCCAGGCCCTTTAGCTCCTCTTCGAGCCCCTCAATCTGGGCCCGGTCCTTTTCCACCACCTCGGGCGGGGCCTTTCGGAGGAAATCCTCCCGCCCAAGCCGCCCTGAAATTTCTTTTCTCTTTGCTGTTGCCTTCTGGATCTCCTTCTCCAGCCGTTCGACCTCCCGGGGAAAGTCCACCAGTCCTTCAAGTCCGAGAACCAGGTATCCGTCCCGGAAGGGGGCCCGGACTCCGACAAGATCGGGATCCTCCGATCGGGTCAGGCGTCCGAGGCGGGCGAGGTAGGGCCACAGGGTCTCCGGGTCCCCCGCCTCCCGGGAGGAGAGGAGCAGGACGGCCGGGATCTCCTGGGTGGGGGGAATTTTCATGATGCTCCGCGTCTGCCGGACGGAACCGATGATGGCCCGGATGCGCTCGAAGGGATCCCCCCACTCCGGTGGAATCCTTCCGGACAGGAACAATCCCTGCGGTTCATGTCCGGCACAGCGGTTGGCGAAGCCAAAGAGACGGGAGAGTTCCTCCGTCACGAACGGCATCATCGGATGGATCAGATCCAGCAGAATCGACCCCACGGCGAGGAGCGTCCGGGCGGTTTCTTCCCGGAGGGGATCGGACGGTTCCCGCTCGAAGTCGACCTTGGTCGCCTCGAGGTACCAGTCGCAGAACAGGCTCCATGTGAAGCGATAGACCAGAAGAGCCCCTTCGTCGTAGCGATAGGACTCCATGGCCCCGGCGTACTCCGTTTCGAGGCGCCGGATCTCGGAAAGTATCCACCGGTTCGCGACCCCCCGGCAGGAATTCGGATCATCGAGAGCCATCGTTCCCGGTGGAACGACCAGGGAGATGTAGCGAAAGGCGCTCCAGAGTTTCGACACAAAATTGCGGGCGGCCTCCACCCGTTCGACGGAAAGCCGGATATCCCGGCCGGGAGTGGCCAGAAGGGCCAGGGAAAGCCGGAATGCATCGGTTCCGAAGCGCTCCATGAGTTCCAGGGGATCGACGACATTTCCCCGGCTTTTTGTCATCTTCTGCCCGAATTCGTCCCGGACCAGGGCGTGGATGTAAACGTCCCGGAAGGGAATCCGATCGGTGAGATAGAGCCCCATCATGATCATTCGGGCAACCCAGAAAAACAGGATGTCGAAGCCGGTGACCAGGAGGCTCGTCGGATAAAACCGCCTGAGATCCGGAGTGTCGTCGGGCCAACCCAAGGTGGCGAAGGGCCACAGGGCCGAGGAAAACCAGGTGTCGAGGACGTCGGGATCCTGGACGAGGTTCGTTCCGCCGCAGACCGGGCAGGAGGATGGGTCTTCCCGCAGGACGGAGAGGTGGTGGCAGTCCTGGCAGGTCCATGCCGGAATCCGGTGGCCCCACCAGATCTGGCGGGAGACGCACCAGTCCCGGATATTGTCGATCCATTCGTAGTAGGTCTTCTGCCAGCCTTCGGGAAAGAAGCGGATTTGGCCCGACGAGACGGCCTCCCGGGCCCTCAGGGCCAGTGGCCCCATCCGGACGAACCACTGAAGGGAAAGCCGGGGTTCGACCTCCGTCTGGCACCGGTAGCAGACACCGATGGCATTCCTGTGCGGCTCCCGACCAACCAGGTCCTCGCATGACTCGAGCACTTCGACCGCCCGAACCCGGGCCTTCTCCCGGGGCAGACCCGACAGGGGACCGGCCAGGGCATTCATGACGCCGTTTTCGTCCATGACGGACAGGGTTCCCAGAGCATGGCGCTGGCCGATCTCGAAATCGATCATCGAATGGCTCGGCGTGATCTTGAGGACCCCGGTTCCGAATTCGGGATCGACGGCGGGATCAGAGACCACCGGAATGGTCCGGTCGGTCATGGGGACCCTCACCCGGCGGCCCACCCATCCCGCATAGCGGTTATCTTCCGGATGGACGGCCAGCGCCAGGTCGGCCACAACGGTTTCCGGACGCGTGGTGGCCACCGTCAGGAACTCAAGAGGACGGTCCGCGTCCTGGTAGCGGACGGTGAAGAGCTCTCCGTCCCGGTCCAGATGGGTCACCTCCACGTCGGACAGGGCCGTGAGACAGCGGGGGCACCAGTGGATCATCCGTTCGGCCCGGTAGAGGGCCCCATCTTCGTAAAGGCGGACGAAGACCTCCCGGACAGCCCGGGAAAAGCCGGGATCCATCGTGAAGCGCTCGTGGTCCCAGGAGAGAGAGGCTCCCAGGCGGCGAATCTGATCCAGGATCCCGGAGCCGATCGACTCCTTCCAGCGCCAGACCCGCTCCACAAAAGCCTCCCGCCCCAGGCTCTTGAAGTCCACTCCCTCCGCGCGAAGCTGTTTTTCAACGACGTTCTGGGCTGCGATCCCCGCATGGTCGACACCCGGGACCCAGAGGACATCCTTTCCCCGCTGCCTCTGGTAACGCGCGGCCACGTCCTGGATGGTCAGATTGAGGGCATGACCCATATGGAGGCGTCCCGTAATGTTGGGAGGGGGAATCACCATGGAAAAAGGCTCTCCGCAGGTGGTCCTGGAAGGGGGGGACTCTGCCCATCGCAGAAGAGCTTCGGCTTCGACCCTCCCCCAGTCGAAGCGCTTGGGAAGGCCGGAGGCCTCTTCCGGTTCCGGCATGCCGTCTGTGAGGTCGCTGTCACTCATTTCCATTCAATCTTTCTTCCATAGGGTTATTGTGTGTTTCGGTCCGATTCCGCACGGCGCTCCCGCATGATTCGCCGGATGGCCCGGTCGTGCTCCGGAAGGGTCCGTGAAAAAATGGCCGGGGAGCCGTGTCCGTCCGACACGAAGTACAGGTAGGGAACCTCGGTCGGATAGACCACCGCCCGAAGGGCCTCCACCCCCGGATTGGCGATGGGGGTCGGGGGAAGCCCTTCATGGAGATAGGTGTTGTAGGGCGAATCGATCTTCAGATCCCCCGCCCTCAGATGGTGCCGATGGGGAAGAAGGTAGAGCACGGTCGGATCGCTCTGGAGCTTCATCCTTTCATGAAGGCGGTTTAAAAAGACCCCGGCGATCAGGGGCATCTCCTTCCTTGTCCCCGACTCCTTCTGGACGATAGAGGCCAGCGTCACCCCCTGGTTCAGGGTCAATCCCTGCGCCGAAAGGCGTGACTGCCACTCAGGAGACATCACCCTCCAGAAGCGGGAGACCATCATTTCGAGCACCTCCCGGGAGGTCGAACCCCGCGAGAAGAAGTAGGTGTTCGGAAACAGGTACCCCTCAAGGGAGGAAGATGGAACCCGGAGTTTGTGCAGGAAGGCCGGATCGCTCATGAGGGCGAGGTTCTCGTCCATCGTCCCGATTCCGAGACGTGTCATCCTGGCCGCGACCTGGGTGATCGTGAATCCTTCCGGAACCGTCAGCTTGCGGTAGTATTTCTGTCCGGAGATCAGATCCCAGAGGATCCTGTAGGGACGGTCCTCAGGGGAGATCTCGTACTCCCCTTCCCGGACGCTTCGGGCAAGTCCCAGAAGGTCGCTCCAGAAAATGACCGTTTCCGGATCGGAGACCGCTCCCTTTTTGGCCAGCGTCTGGATGACCTGTCGGAAGGGGGCCCCATGGGACACGGTCAGAAGAAAGGGAGAGGAGGTCTCCTCCGGTCGCCCCATAAAAGCGGCGATGGACCATCCCACGCCAAGGACCAAAAAGAGAAGAAGGAGGAAGACAAGCCTCCGGAGGGCTGAGGAAAAATGGGCAATCACAATCCCGACCCCCTTCTTTCCTGACCGAGGGGGGATGCGGGGTCAGCGACGCCGGGGAAGGAGGCCTTGTCCTTCGCGGCGGGATCGTCAAGGAACCCCTGCAAAAGGAGCACCGCCGCCAGATCGTCGCACGGATCCTTCCGGCCCCGGGGCTGTTTTCCGGAGGGGCGGCGAAGTTCCCGCGCCCGGCTGGAAGTCTGTCCCTCGTCGTAGAAGAAAACAGGCAGGGAGAGCCTTTCCCCCACCCGCCGTCCCGCCTCAAGGAAGAGGGGAGCCCGTGGATTCGGGTCCCCGCTCAGATGGTAGAAGGGAACGCCGAAGACGAGGGCCACGACCCCGTTCTGGCGAACCAGGACCTCCAATCGCTCCAGTACCTCCTCGTCATGGGATCCCGGAAGGAGCTCCTCGCCCTTCCGGAAGAGAATCTCCAGGGGGCGCGCCAGGATCCTGCCGGGATCGGAGAGGGCAAGCCCGATTCTTCGCCCTCCCCAGTCGACCCCCATCAGGGCACCGGCCGGTGACATCGTATGGGACACCCTCAGGAACCGACCAGGGTTCTCAGGGCTTCCTCCCGGATCTCGGAGCGGATCGTCCGGAGAAAGTCCGGCCAGGAGGGAGGAGGCGATCCGCCTCCCTCTGCCCAGGCTGGGCGACCGCCGCCCTTTCCGCCCAGAGACGCGGCCATCTTCCGAACCCAGACATTGACGGGAAAACGCTTTTCGAGATCCGGCGACGCCCATCCCAGAAGCAGCACGGAGCCTTCGGTCCGGCCCGCCAGAATGATGAGTCCCGAGGAGACGCGGCCCTTGAGAATGTCCATGCGAAGGCGGAGATCCCGCCCGTCCCGGCAATCCACAACGGAGACGAGGATCCGGATCTCGCCGGCCTCGAAGCTTTCGGCGAGCATGCCGGCGGTCTCGACTTCAAAAAGGCGGGACTTCGTGGAGCGGAGTTCCTGCTCGAGGGTCTCCCGGGCCTTTTCGTCCGACTCGAGGCGATCGAGGATTCTCCCCCCGGGAATCCTGAGGAAGCTCCGGATGGAGGAGAGCTCTTCCCGCCATTTTTTTCCCTGTCCATAGGCGGCGCTTCCTGCCAGGGCCTCGATGCGTCGCGTTCCCGCCGCCACCCCCGATTCGGAGATGACATAGAGAAGGCCAATCTCGGAGAGCTCCCGGACATGGGTCCCGCCGCAAAGCTCGACCGACATTCCGGGAACCTCGACCACCCGGACCCGGTCTCCGTACTTCTCGCCGAAAAAGGCCAGAGCCCCTCCCGCCAAAGCCTCCTGACGGCTTTTTTCAGAGATTCTGACCGCCTCTCCGGTCGCGATCCAGCCGTTGACCATGGTTTCGATCCTCGCCAACTGCTCAGGGGAAAGCGGTTCCCCGTGAGTAAAGTCGAAGCGAAGACGGTCGGGGAGAACGAGAGATCCGGCCTGACGGACATGGTCGCCAAGCACCGTCCGGAGCGCGGCATGCAGAAGATGGGTGGCTGTGTGGTGGATCCGGGCCCCCCGCCGCCAGGCCGGATCCACGGAAAGGCGCACCGTCTCTCCCAGGGAAAGGATTCCCGAGCGGACACGTCCCCGATGGGAGATCCACCCCGGATAGGGGCGATAGGCCGATTCCACCTCCAAAACCCCGGAAGGAGCCGCAATCTCACCCCGATCCCCCACCTGTCCGCCTCCCTCCGGATAGAAGGGGGTCTCGGCGGTCACCAGTTCGACCGTTTCCCCTTCCGACACCTCCCGGACGGCTTCTCCGTCACGGACAAGGAAGAGAATCTCTCCGGAGCTTTCCAGACGGTCGTATCCGACAAAAGCGGCCGGCTTCGAAAGAGCCGTGGGGGGAACCGGAAAGGTGGTTTTCTGGCCGACCCAGGATCGGCGCCCCTGTTCCTTCTGCTCCAACATCCGGGCCTCGAAGCCCTCAACGTCGACCTGAAAGCCCTCCGGGCTCACCCAGTCCGAAACGACGTCGACAGGGATCCCGTGAGTATCGTACAGCCAAAACAGCGTCTCTCCCGACAGGGTGGCCTGCCCGTTCTTTTTGGCCTCCGCCATCGACTCCCGGACCAGAGGCAGACCGTATTCGAGGGTCCGGATAAAACGTTCCTCCTCTTCCGCCAGAACCGCAGCGACCCGCTCGGTTCCTCCCAAGAGCTCGGGGTAAGGGCCCCGCATCATCTCCACGAACCGCTCTCCCAGCTTCGGGAGAAAGGGATTGGCAAGGGAGAGGTCGAGGCCGAACTGCACGGCCCGGCGGATGAAGCGGCGCAGGACGTATCCCCGGCCTTCGTTGGAGGGAACGAGACCTTCCCAGATCAGGAAATAGCTGGCCCGGATATGGTCAGCAATGACCCGGTAGGCAAAATCTCTGGGGCCCTTTCCTTTCCCGTAAGGGATTCTGGAAAGGGAGCCGATCGTCTCCATAAGGGGCATGAAAAGATCGGTCTCGAAGTTGCTCTCCACACCCTGGAGGACCGAAGAGAGGCGTTCGAGCCCCATTCCCGTGTCGATCGAGGGACGGGGAAGCGGTGAGAGAACGCCGGCCTCGTTTCTGTCGTACTGCATGAAGACGAGGTTCCAGATCTCGAGATAGCGGTCGCAGTCGCACCCTACGGCGCAGGTGGGACGGCCGCAGGAAAAGGCGGGCCCCTGGTCGACGAGGATTTCCGAGCAGGGCCCGCAGGGCCCGGTGTTTCCCATCTGCCAGAAATTGTCCTTTTCTCCCAGGCGGACGATCCGGGAAGGAGAGATCCCGGCCACGCTTTTCCAAAGAGCCTCCGCCTCGTCGTCCTCGTTATAGACCGTTACCCAGAGGACATCGGGGGAGAGACCGACCCGTTTGGTCAGGAACTCCCAGGCATAGGCGATCGCCTCTTTCTTGAAGTAGTCTCCGAAGGAAAAGTTCCCCATCATCTCGAAAAAGGTGTGGTGGCGACGGGTAAAACCCACCCGGTCGAGATCGTTGTGTTTGCCGCCGGCCCGGACGCAGCGCTGGATGGAGACGCAGCGAGGAGAAGGGGGCGCCTCGGAGCCGAGGAAGGCGTCCTTGAAGGGGACCATTCCGGCGTTCGTGAAAAGGAGGGTGGCATCCCCCGAAGGAATCAGGGAGGAGGAGGGAACCCGCCGGTGGCCGGCTCCTCCGAAAAAGGAAAAGAAGTGATCCCGTATGCGCGGGGAGTCCATGATCCTACTCGCCTCCCCGACGGTTCGCCCGGGAGCTCGGAGCCGCCGGTTCCTCCTCCGGCGGCTTGCTCCGGGTCGGAATTCCGGCCTTCTCGCGAATCGCCTGGTCGAGAGTCTTTAAAAGCTCTGGATGTGACTTCAGGTGGGACTTGACGCTTTCCTTCCCCTGCCCGATCTTTTCCGAACCCCAGGAATACCAGGACCCGCTTTTTTCTAGGATATTGTACTCGACGCCCAGATCGATCAGCTCTCCCGTGATCGAGACCCCCTCGTTGAAGGAGATGTCGAATTCCGCCTGACGGAAGGGCGGGGCCATCTTGTTTTTCACGATCTTGACCCGGACCCGGTTCCCCAGAACCTGGTCCCCCTCCTTGATCGACTCGATCCGGCGAATGTCCAGGCGCTGGGAGGCATAGAATTTAAGGGCGTTGCCACCGGTGGTCGTCTCGGGGTTGCCGAACATGACCCCGATCTTCATCCGGATCTGATTGATGAAGATGACGACGGTGGAGGACTTGGAGATGGAGGAGGTCAGCTTTCGAAGGGCCTGGCTCATGAGACGGGCCTGGAGCCCCATATGGGAGTCCCCCATATCTCCCTCGAGCTCCGCCTTCGGGACCAGCGCGGCCACGGAATCGATCACGATCAGGTCGAGGCTCCCGGAACGGACCAGAGTCTCCGCGATTTCAAGAGCCTGCTCCCCCGAGTCGGGCTGGGCGATCAAAAGGTCTTCCGTCCTGACGCCAAGCTTGCGGGCATACGAAAGGTCCAGGGCGTGCTCGGCATCGATGAAGGCCGCCATTCCGTTCTTCTTGTGGACCTCGCTGATGGCGTGGAGCGCCAGGGTCGTCTTGCCGGAGGACTCGGGACCATAGATCTCGACGATACGTCCCTTGGGATATCCCCCGATTCCCAGGGCGATGTCGAGCGCCAGGGAGCCGGAGGAGACGACCGGGGTCTCGATGATGGGAGCATCCTTTCCCATCCGCATGATGGATCCCTTGCCGAATTGCTTTTCGATCTGAGACAGGGCCAGGTCGAGGGAACGTTGCTTGCTTGCATCCTTGTCAGACAATGGTATCTCCCTTGAGTGAAGGTGTGGCCGTCCGCCTACCGGCCGTGAAACAGGGCAAAAACGACATAAAGGAGCGCCGCGGCCATAAGACCGGCGCCCGCATCGTCCAGCATCACCCCGAAGCCTCCCGGGGCCCTTTCGAACCAGCGAATGGGCGGAGGTTTCAGAATATCAAAGAAGCGAAAAAAGACAAAAGCCAACCCGCCCCCCAGAAGCGTATGCGGGGCGACCAGCAGGGTGACACCCTGGCCGAACCACTCATCGATCACCACGCAGGACGGATCGGAGAGTCCGGTCTCCTCGACGGCCTTCCAGGAGGCCACCGTACCCAGAACTCCGAGAATCGCGAGCCCCCCCGCAAGCCCCGCCCAAGAAAGTGGGGGAAGCACCTCCCAGAGCGCCACGCACCCGAAACTCGCGTAAGTTCCCGGAGCCCCGGGGATCAATCCGATCCCGCCGGTCGTGTATATCCACCGCCAGCGGGAAGAGCTGCGAGCCAAGGAGCGTCAGGACCGAATGGGGGATCCCATCGACCGTACATGGCGATCGAGGGCTTCGTAGAAGGCGTCCCCCAGGAAAAAGCGGATCGTTCCCTCCATGGACTCGTACAGGAGCGGCCCGAGATTGCTTTCATGACAGGGCAGATGTGAGAGGAAAGGTGTCGTCTGGACTCCCAGGATGGTCCGGTTCCCCTCCTGATAGACGGCCAGGGGGTACTGGACGCAGTCCGCGGGCTTCAAGGCCATCCATGAGATCCCGGCATCGAGAGCGTAGGCATGGATGGAGCAATGCTCCTCCCCATCCGGACCATGTGCCAGGAAGAGGCAGGAATCATGGTCATCCCCGCGGACGATGAGGTTGCACCGGTAGTCGGCCTCCATCGGAAACATGCGGGCCATGGCGTTCACTTCGTCGACGTCGAGCTCGCAGCCGTCGGGGCACTGCTCGGGACAATCGGCCTCGAAGGTCCCGCGGGTCCTATAGATCGCCTGACGGTCGGGATCCATGTAAGGCAAGATGCCTTCCATATGGGCTTCGATCCGGCTTTTTTCCCCGGGAGCCAGGATGTTCGAACGGTAACAGCAGGTCGAATGGCATTTCTGAAGCACAACGTCGCAGGTATAGGTGGTCGTCCAGAATTTCGGATCGACCCACACACCTGAGATTTCGACCATTTCGGGGCGGGTTCCTGGGAAAGGGATAAACTGGGTCACTGCCATCGGGGCCTGAATCCTAGCGCTAGATCTTCGATTGATCGGGGAATCGAGACCGGATGCCCCTCTTCCCCCTCGGGAAGACTCTGTCGGCGACTCCGGCCCATTTTCGCGTTTTCTTGAAAAAATCCCGTCTTTCAGTATAATTCCTTCGACAGAATCCGTAAAGTCTGAGGATGGTCCCGGCACCTTAGATTCCTCCCGGGAAGGAGCCGGAGTCCCTCCTCCACCCCCCAAGACAAGGAGCCCCGCCGCATGAAGAAATCCCTTTCATCCGTCTTTCCGATCCGCAGAGGACCTCTTTTTTCCGGCGTGATCGTCCTGGCGCTTCTGGCCGCCACGATCCTGTCCGGGACCGATGTCCGCGGCGCCGCGGCGAAGACCACCCGAACGAAAGTCCTTTTCGTGACACAGAATGGTTCCCGGGAAAAGACTCTGGAACTCGTGCAGGGACAATCCACCCGGCTCCACTACAACCACTTCTGGATGGATGTCACGCGCAACAGGCCTTTTGTCGACCCCGACGGACGCAAGATCGTCGTTCCGGACACCCCGACCTTCCGGGGGATCCACGAGATCACCCTCCGCTTCTGGCACCCGCGGGGGGAGCCGAATCTTCTCGACGCGATCGTCGTCAAGGCCTATGACAGTAAGGGACGCTTGGTCAAGCACGGAGCCTTCGACAGGGGGGTCTTCGTTCTCCTACTCTCGAACAGCCTGTTCAACGGGAACTATGTTCGCTTCGACGGCATCGGCCGCTATATTCCGGGGGACAAGTCCTTCTACGTGAAGGTTCTGGTCCGCAAAACCCGCCAGGTGGCGATCATCCCCTTCGTCGACTTCATCAACGACTTCACGCGGCAGATCAATACCCAGCCGGTCGTCTCCTGGGCCGTGAAACGCCCCTGACGCATTTCTTCCCTCCCGGCCGGAGATTCTCTGAATCCCCGGCCCTCCCCCAATGCTTTCACGGCATCTCCAACTCCCTGCCACAAAAGACAAAAAAAAATTCTTGCAATTGAAAAAAATCAGTGTATATTCTGACCGATTGTTGACCGGACGCCGTTTTGCCCAGACAATGATTCTGGAGGACGGAATCGTCCCGCAATTCGCCCGCCGATCCCTCCCGGAGGAGACCGTGTTTCCCCGGACCATCGACGGGCCTTCCCTGTATCAAAGGAGCCACGTCGTGAACTGCATCACCGACATATCAGGCTCCGGATTCGAGAAATGCCGTCCGGAGATTCGGAATCTCATCTTCAAGACATTGACTGAATCAAGCCTTTGGCAGGTCTGGCCAAAAGGCTTCGGTTTGACCTAACGACACAACCAGGGGGTAACGAGTGCACGCATTGGGAACACATCTTCTTGTCGAACTGAAGGACTGTCAGTCCGACTCCCTTTCTGATCCGGAATTCGTCCGGAACTCCATGATCGACGCAGCAAAAAAAGCCCATGCCACCATTGTCGACGACAAATTTCACCACTTCAGCCCCTTTGGCGTCAGCGGGGTCGTCGTCATCGCCGAATCCCATCTGGCCATCCACACCTGGCCCGAGTACCGCTATGCGGCCGTGGATGTCTTCACCTGCGGGGAAACGCTCAAGCCGGAGGTTGCCGCCATCCATCTGGCCCAGGTCTTCCAGTCCCAGAACCCCAGCATCCACGAGATCAAGCGGGGGATAATCGGAATATCCAACGAAAAGATCGCCCACAAGATCGAGGGGGACGCGCGTCTCTCCGAAACCGACGACATGCAGGGGAAAGGAATCGAATCCGATGAACGGAGCGAGAACCTCCAAGTGGTATATTGAGTACGCGGCCCCGTCGCTGGGCCACATGCACGGCATCGACGGAATCATTGTCTCGCGCCAGACAAACTTCCAGAAGGTCGATATCCTTCGGACAAACGTCTATGGGAAGGCCCTGGCCCTCGACGAGAAGATGCAGTCGACCCAGGTCGATGAATTCATCTATCACGAGGCCCTCGTCCACCCGGCCATGATCGCACACCCTGCCCCCCGCTCCGTTCTGATTGTCGGTGGGGGGGAGGGTGCCACCCTCCGGGAGGCCCTGCGCCATCCGACAGTGGAACGCGCGGTGATGGTGGATATCGACGACCAGGTCATCTCCCTGTCGAAGGAGCATCTTCCCGAATGGCACCAGGGGGCCTTCGACGATCCCCGCTCGACAGTCCTCGCGACCGACGCCCGGAAATATCTGGAAGAATCAAGAGATATTTTCGACGTCATCATCACGGATCTTTCCGAACCGGTGGAAGAGGGTCCCGCCTATCTTCTCTACACCCGTGAGTTCTACAAGATCGCAAGCGATCATCTGTCCCCCGGAGGAACGATTTCTGTGCAGGCAGGTGCGGCGGCGCTACCCTTCATCCTGGCCTTTTCCGCGGTCTACCAGACCATGAAGACCGCCTTCCCCACCGTTCGCGGCTTCTCGACGAACATTCCATCCTTCGGGCTTCCCTGGGGATTCACGCTGGCGTCGAAAGGGGTCGACCCCCTCGCGATGGACCGCACTGTCGTCGACAGGATCCTGGGCGAACGGGGTCTGACCGGTCTCCGCTTCTATGACGGCCTCGCCCATCAGGGCCTTTTCGGCCTCCCGCGCCATCTCCGGACGGAGCTGGACAAATCGACGCTCATCATCGAGGACAACCACCCCATCTTCACCTATCACTAGACGGATCAGCCCCCCTGATGGACCAGACCAAAACGCCTCTTTTTGACGCGATGGTCTCCCTTGCCGAAAGCCGGAAGGTCTCCTTTCACACTCCCGGCCACAAAAGCGGAAAAGGGATCTCCACGCGTTTTCGCAAGTTCGTCGGCCCCCGTGTATTCTCGATCGACCTGACCTGCCTCGACGAAGTGGACTCCCTTCAGAAACCCCGGGGAGTCATCAAGGAAGCCCAGGAGCTGGCGGCGGAAATCTACGGGGCCGACCGCTCCTACTTCCTCGTGAATGGCACCTCGGGCGGGAACCAGGCTATGGTTGTCGCCACACTGAACCCGGGGGAACCCGTCCTCGTCACCCGGAACGTCCACAAATCGGTCGTCTCGGGAATGATCATGACCGGATGCCAGCCCGTCTTCATTCCATTCAGGACCGAGCACGGCGCCTCCTTTCCCCTCAACTACGGCACCCGGGACATACTCGACAGCATTGACCGCCACCCCGAGATCCGGACCCTCTATCTGACGTCGCCCAATTACTACGGGGTGACCATCGATCTGCCACGCGTCGCGGAGGCCGCTCACGCCCGGGACATGCGCGTGCTGCTCGACGAGGCCCACGGCCCCCATTTGCATTTTCATCCCGAACTCCCCTCTTCCGGAATGGCCGCGGGAATCGACCTGACTGTCCAGTCCACGCACAAGATCATCGGTGGGATGACCCAGGCCTCCATGCTCCATGCCCGAAAGGAAAGGATAGACGTGGAGCGGCTCTCCACCGTTCTCCGCTATCTCCAGACAACGAGTCCCTCCTACATCCTGATGGCCTCCCTCGATCTGGCCCGCATGCAGATGGCGACCGAAGGCGTGAAGCTCCTTGGGCGGGCCCTTGAGCTCGCCCGATGGGCCCGTTTGAAGATCCGGGAAATTCCTGGACTGAAATGCGCCAACCGCACGGAAATCCAGGCGATGTCGGGCGGCGAGAACGACCTCGATGAAACAAAGCTGACCATTGACGTGCGGGGGTGGGGCGTCTCCGGATATCAGGTCTCCCAGCGTCTCAATCTCGAGTTCGGAATCCAGGTCGAGATGGCCGACATCGACCATGTCCTCGTCATCGTCAGCATCGGGGACCATCGCGGCGACCTTGAGCGGCTGGTCAACGCCCTGACGGCCCTTTCCCGGGAGAACCATCGCCAGGAGAGCCGGTCACCGATCCCCTCGATGGTTTTTTTCGACAATCTTCTCCGGATGACCCCAAGGGAGGCTTTTTTCGCCCCCCACGAATCCATTCCCCTTGAGGATTCGGTCGGAAGGATCGCAAAGGACATCGTCACGGTCTATCCTCCCGGTGTCCCTTTGCTCGTCCCGGGAGAGGAGATCACCGCCCCCGTCATCGATACCCTCTGCCGGTTCAGGGATTCGGGGGCGACGATGGACGGACTCGACATGACCAACCGCCTTATCGGGGTGGTCGGAGGAATCCCCTACCGGGATTAGCCGCTCCCAATCACCCAAACCTTCCCTTTTCAGCAGGCTCAGGGCCGCCAATCCACGCCCTCCCCGCACCCTTCGTTGCCAGCGTACCCATTTGCGGCGCAAAATGAAGAAAGAAGCGAACCCCCATTCCGAAATCGGAGCCTCGATGCGAAAACAATGGCCACTCATCGCCCTGGTCCTTCTCGTCGTCCTGTACTTCGGAGGCCAGTCACTCCTCGACCTCTGGGCCGATTACCTCTGGTACCGGTCAAACGGCCAATTGCCGGTCTTCATGACGTTGATTGAGGCGAGAAGTGCCCTTTTTCTGGGTGTCTTTCTCCTTTTCTTCCTTGTTCTGACCACGTCACTGCGTCCCCTGATCCGTGCCCTTCCCACTCTGACATTCAGAAGACGGGGACCAGCGGGTGTCGAACCCGTCTCTCTTGCCCTTTCCGGCCTGGGTCCTCTTCTCGAGGCCGGCATCGCTCTTGTGGCGATCCTGATCGCCCTCCCCCTGTCGGACACCCGGGACGCTCTCCGCTTCCTGGCCGCCATCCACGCTCCCGCCACCGGATCGCCAGACCCGATCCTCGGACTTCCCCTGGGATTCTACCTCTTCCACCTGCCGGTCTACGACCTTCTCTCGGGCCTGCTCCAGGATGCGTTTCTCTTTTCGCTCGTCCTCGGCGTCCTTCTGGGGTTGCCGGGAGGTCAGATCTCCCTGGCCCAGAACCGGCTAGCGCTCCATCCCGTCTGGAGGAAGGTTCTCATGCGCCTTGCGGGGGGACTTCTTCTGACCCTCTCCCTCGAGGCCCTGCTTCTCCGGACAAAGACCCTTGTATCAAGCCACCAGGTTCTCTCAGGAGCCTCCTATGTCGATGTCCACGCCCGCATTCCCTCGGCCACGCTTCTCGCCCTGATCCTTCTGCTGGCAGCACTTTCCTTCGTCCTGGAGAGTTTCCGGAAACTTTCAAGACTCTCGATCCCCCTTCTGGGCATCGCCTTTCTTGTCTGGGCAGGCGGATTGGTCTTCATCCCCTGGATCCTGTCCCGCTTTGTTGTCCTCCCAGACCAGTTCAACAGGGAACGGCCCTACATTCTCCACAACATCTCCGGAACCCGAAAGGCCTTTCATCTCGACGGCACCCATTCCGAACGCATTACGAACCTGGCCGACCTCACGCCGGCAGATCTTTCGGACAATCGGCCCACCATCCGCAACATCCGGCTCTGGGACCATCACCCCATGCTGACAACGGTCCGCCAGCTCCAGCAGATCCGGACCTATTACACCTTCCCGATACTGGCTCCCGACCGCTACCGGATCAACGGCATCCTCAGGCAGGTTCTGGTGGCGCCACGGGAAATCTCCTACGCCAATCTTCCCAGTCCAAACTGGATCAACCTTCACCTGACCTACACCCATGGTCACGGGCTGATCATGTCTCCCGTCAACCGCGTATCGCCGGAAGGCCTTCCCACCTTCTGGATCCGGAACATTCCTCCCGAGGCGTCGATTCCGCTCACGGTGACACATTCCCGGATATATTACGGGGACCAGCCCTCCCCCTATGCGATCGTCAATACCCGCATTCCCGAGTTCGACTACCCCAAGGGGCACCAGAACATCTACAACCATTACGACGGAACGGGAGGAATCCGCCTTTCCAGTCCTCTCCGGAAGCTTCTCTACTCCTATGAATACGGAACTTTCAAGATCTTTATGTCGACGGCCATCACGGACAAGAGCCGCATTCTGGTCCACCGGGACATCTTCGACATCGTGGAGCGCCTGGCTCCATTCCTGCGCCTCGATCCCGATGTCGTCCCCATCATCGGCCCCGCAGGTCATCTGCTCTGGATGATGGATGCCTACACCACATCGGACTCCTACCCCTATGCTTCGGAGATCCGGGGATCGGCCGGATTCTTCCACTCCGGGCGCCTCATCCGGAGCGGACACCGCCGGGCCCTTTCATCCTGGCCGGAGCGTCTCAACTATATCCGGAACTCGGTCAAGATCCTGATCGACCCAAAAAACGGAAGGGTCTCCTTCTACGTAGCCGATCCTTCAGACCCGGTCCTTTCGGCCTACCGGAACGCCTTTCCGAGTCTGTTTCGTCCGGCGTCCGACATTCCGCAGGAGGTCCTTCCCCACCTGCGCTTTCCTCCCGCCATGTTCTCCCTTTCGGCACTCGTTCTCGCGGCCTACCACATGACCGACCCGCAGGTCTTCTTTAACCGGGAAGACCTGTGGTCGCTGGCCGAGCGTGACAATCGGCCGCTCTCTCCCTACTACATGGTCTTGAGACTGCCCGGAGAATCCCAGGAAGAATACGTCATGATGCTCCCCTACACACCGGCCCACCGGGACAATCTTTCCGCCTGGCTCGTAGGACGATCCAAGCTGGATCGCCAGGGAAAGCTCAGGGTCTACCGCTCCCCCAAGGAGCGTCTGATATACGGACCGAACCAGATCGAGGCCCGCATCGATCAGCGCGGCCCCATCTCCAAGCAGCTGACACTCTGGAACCAGCAAGGTTCCCGCGTCGTTCGGGGAACGCTCCTGATCATCCCCATCGCCCATTCCCTCCTGTATGTCGAACCCCTTTACCTTTCCGCCACCAGCCCCGGGGCCCTTCCCGAACTCAGGCGCGTGATCGTCTCCATGGGAGATCGTGTCGTCATGCGCAAGACTCTTGATATGGCCCTGGCAGATCTGTTTTCTGGAACGCAAGCGCCCCTTGAGGGAGGGAAACCGGTTGGGGGAACCCTGGCAGGGAAGGAAAGCTCCGGACTGACCGAAAAACTCAGACAACTGGGACGTGAGGCCGATGAAGCCCTTCGTCGCGGGGACCTCGCGACATTCGGCGATCGGGTTCAGAAGATCCTGCGGGATCTTCGGCAATGATACAACTCCGGGGATTTGAATGGGTAAACAACCCCGGCTGAAGGCCGGAGCTTTTCCCTAACCCGTTTTTTGACGGGTTGAGAACTCAGGCCGGTTTACGGCGACCTTTGCGATGTTTCTGGCCCCTACGTCATCCGCCGGAGCGGTGTAGCCGCA
>DAIBSV010000500.1 GCA_027415455.1 Nitrospirota bacterium
CTGTTGGATGCCGTTAATGGCAGATGGGCGATCCCTGTTTTTTCCGGGTCGAGATCGTCGAAGTATCCTGTTTTGGCGGTGAGGATGGCTCTCAGGGACTCGGTGAGAGGGAAGGAATCGTCCTCCTTGAAGAGATTTTCCGGGTCGGACGTTCGAATCGTTATCAACCGGGTTCTTGTGCGTGACTCGCAATAGGCGACGGCGGAGGCAGAAAGAAGAGTCCGGAGAGACTGGCAAATCAGGGATTCGTAAGGAATGGCCCGTTCCAGGGGAATCAGATTCGTCAGACTCTGAGCGAAGGCTCTGTACCGGTTGAAGATAGCCATGAACTGGGTTTTTGATGCGACCTGTTCTGCGAGAAGGGAGATAATCGAAAAGGAAATCCTTGGCCACGGAGTCCCTGCGGGAGAGGGAATGTCGGGTAACGAATCATCCATTGCGAGATGGGTGAAGCTGTCAGGAGGGATGTCCTCGATGCGGGAGACGATCGGAATCCCGTCCATGTCCGCGACGATCAGGATATCGGGGGTGGGGGCGGGGTCCACGATGCCGGTCAGGATCACGTTGCGATCTGAAAACTGCATCAGGGTCTGGACTATGGAATCCCACCTGTCTCGAGAAATGTCCCTCGGACGGATCAGCAGAATCCTGCATGGAACTTTCGAATGGTCAGCCATCATCTGTTCCTGGTTCCCCGCTGATGAGTTGAGGGAAGGAGGTGGTCTAAAAGGGCGGAAGTCTACTCCTGGAAAGGCTAACACAAGAACTGGCAAAAGAAAATATTCTTCCTTCGCCGGGGCGGGAAGAAAATTGCTCGAAAAATTGAAAGAAGGCTGGAATGGTGAATCGGTTTTGCTTTGAAACGGTGGAGGATCGGAACCTTTCAAAAGCCGGTTTCAGAAGGAATCAGTCATCTCTTCCACGACATATTTGACTATTTCAGCCAT
>DAIBSV010000501.1 GCA_027415455.1 Nitrospirota bacterium
CCCGGCACAGGAGACACGAGCCGCTCTCCTTTCACCCGGCAGTCCCTCGTGTCGGCACTCGCGAGACTCGGGGTGAATGCCCGGGACCTGGCCTCGGCCATCAAGGGTCGGAATGTGGCGGCGGTCATGCTGACCGCCCGTCTCTCCCCGTTCTTAAGAAAAGGGGCCCGATTTTCCGTCCGGGTGGCCTCGGTGGGAGACGCGACCTCCCTTGAGGGGGGGACTTTGCTCATGTCGACCCTCAAGGCCCCCAACGGGCAGATCTATGCCACAGCCCAGGGTCCGGTCAACGCGGATACCCCGGGCCGCATCGGGGAGAGGGTCCGGAAGGCCGACCCTCCCGAAGGGAAACGGACAAGCGGAATGGTGCTCCAGGGGGGGCTGGTGGTCCGGGGAGTCCCTGTCCCCTTCAACGGCCGGCACCATCTCTGGATCAGTCTGGACAAGGAGAACTTTACGACCGCCGCAAGGATCGCCCGGGCGATCAATGCGGCCATGGGCGGCCGGCCGGCAGTGGCTCAGGACGGACGGAGCGTCCAGGTCACGATTCCCGAGGAATCCCGCGGGGAGGTCGTGGGATATATGGCCCGCATCCTGAACCTCCCGGTCACTCCGGATCAGGCCCCTCTCGTCGTCATCAACCAGCAAAGCGGAACGATCGTGATCGGGAGAGGTGTGGAGGTTTCGGAATGCGCGGTCAGCCACCGGGATCTTTCGGTGGTTGTGACGGGAAAGCGTGTGGTCGCCCCCAAGAAGGACAGGAGCATTCCTCTGACCTACGTTCCGGGAACGGTGACGCTACGCTCTCTGGTGGCGGCCCTCTCCTCTCTTGGGACCCGGACGGAGGACATGATCGCGATTCTGGAGGCCCTCAAGGCGTCGGGAGCCCTCGAGGCCGAAATCAGGATCGTGGGGTAGGAGGAGCCGATGC
>DAIBSV010000502.1 GCA_027415455.1 Nitrospirota bacterium
GTATCCGGACTTCCAGTCCGTAATACGAACCCACCAGCTTTAGCTGGTGGTTGTTAAGATTTGTTGGTCGCGGCATACAGGTGTCCGAGCATCGACACGATCCAGGACCGTCTTCCCTGCGACGGAAGGGGATCAATCCTCTCGGCGATCACCTCTGCCGGGACGGCCAAGCCTCGACGGAAGGCCGCCCGACCCTTCATGGGGAAGAGGGCGGGGGCCCGTCGGGGTCCGGCTCCGGTTTTGTCGCTTTTCCCCGCGGGTGATGCTCCTCCAGGGTCTTCCGGAGGCGAACTCTCCGCGCCCGTGGGGATCGCCCTCTTCCACGGCCCCAACCCCGCCCAGAACTACTGCACCGGAACGACGGGCGGCTGCAATTTTCTCGACGTGCTCAACGCCGGGTCCGACGCCATCACCCAGTACGTCCTGACCTATACCCTCTCCTCCGGAACCCCCACCGGCGTCTCTTTAAACCAGTACAACGGGGCCTACCTGGGGTGCGAGCTCTTCGATCCCTCGGCCCTTGCGGCCATTTCCGATCCGGCCCTTGGCGCCCCGGCGGTCTTTCTGGGAGAGAACGGCACCTCGTTCGGTCCCTGCCAGGGGGTTCCCTCCGGAACCTCCTTCGGCAACAACGTGACGGCCTATACCGTCAATGGAGAATAGAGACCCTCCCGGATCCGGAGGCCCCGATGTCCCGACCCTCCCCGACCCCCGTCGAATCCCTCCTCGACCGCTTCGAGGAAGAGCTCCTTCTGGCCCAGGGAAAGTCGTCCAACACGGCGCTGGCCTATCTCTCCGACCTCCGGGCGATCGCCCGGTTTCTTGCGCCCTCGGGCAAGACCCTCCTGACCTTCGAGCCGGAGGATCTCGCCCGGTATTTTTCCGACAGGGAGGCGCTCTCCGCCCGCTCCCGCTCCCGGATCC
>DAIBSV010000503.1 GCA_027415455.1 Nitrospirota bacterium
GTCGGAGGATTTCAGAAACAGTACCAGATTAATATAGATCCCGACCGGCTTTTGTCCTATAACATCTCGCCCTCCCAAGTCCTAGAACGCGTCAGGGAAAGCAACAACGATGTGGGAGGGCGTTCGCTCGAAAAAAGCGAACGGGAATACGTCATCCGGGGCCGGGGGTACATCCATACTCTTCAAGACATCGAGAGAATCCCTGTCGGGATCGGGCCCGGAGGCGTCCCGGTCCTGGTCCGGAATATCGCCACAGTCGAATACGGTTCCGAAATGCGAAGGGGCGCCGTCGATCTCGACGGGAAAGGAGAGACGGTCGGGGGCGTCGTTATCATGAGGTACCGGGAGAACGCCCTCGAGGTCATCGACCGGGTCAAGAAAAAAATTGCAGAATTGGGCCCTTCCCTCCCCGAAGGCGTCCGTATCGTCCCCGTGTACGACCGGTCCGGCCTGATCCTGAAATCCGTCGCGACATTACAGAAAAAACTTCTGGAAGTCATCGCTTCCGTGATTCTGATCAACATGATCTTCCTCATTCATTTCCGGTCGTCGCTTGTCGCCATTCTCAGCTTGCCCGTCGCCATTCTTCTTGCTTTCTTCGGAATGAAGGCGATTCACCTCTCCTCCAACATCATGTCCCTCGGCGGGATCATCATCGCCATCGGGACGATGGTCGACGCGGCGATCGTCATGGTCGAAAATGCCCACCGAAAGCTCGAGAACATCAAGCCGGGCGAAGACAGGATCCTGACCATTCTCGAGGCCGCACAGGAGGTGGGGCGCCCCCTTTTCTTTTCCCTGCTGGTCATCGCCTCCGCCTACATTCCGATTTTTTCTCTCCAGGGCCAGGAAGGAAGGTTGTTCAGACCGCTGGCGTTCACCAACGTTTTTTCTCTCCTGTTTGCCGTATTGCTGTCG
>DAIBSV010000504.1 GCA_027415455.1 Nitrospirota bacterium
TTCTTCTTCCGCCACATGAACCGCCTGATCGACGGGAGCTACGTCTACATCGCCCAGCCCCCCCTCTACAAGGTCGTCTACCAGAAGCAGGAGCGCTATCTCCTGAACGATCAGGCCCTGGAGGCCTTCGTCCTTGAAAAGGCCGTGGAGCGGGTCTCCTTCGCCAACGGAGCCGACGGTCCCTGGACCGACGGGGAGGACGCGGTCCGTCGCCTCCTGGTCCTCTCCCGCTACGAGCAGGAGGTCCGCTACTGGGGAAACCGGGTGGGCCACATGGCCCTCCTGCGCCTCTTCGGTCTCTATCCGGCCCTGTCGGGCGAGATCCTTCATCGGGAGGAGGACGCCCGGAGTTTCATCGAGTTCTGCCGGAACCGCTACTCCGAGGTGACGGGGGGTGGAGAGCTTTCAGGCCGGGCCGAACCGGTGGCCCACGCCGAAACCCCGCTCTATCGGCTCCTCTTCGAAACGCGCCAGCTGGGATACGAATCGACCCTCGTCCTCGACCCCTCCCTCTTCGGGGGGATGGTCGGGGGAGCCCGGTCGCTCCGGAGCCTGAAGGCGGAATCTCTTCAGGGCCCCTACCGGGTCCGCCAGAAGGAATCGGGGGAGGAGGCGGTCTTTGCCACGCCGGACCGGGCCCTGGAGGCGATCACCGGCCCGATCCGATCGAAGATCACCCTCCAGCGGTACAAGGGGCTGGGAGAGATGAACCCCGAGCAGCTTTGGGAGACGACGATGGATCCGGCCAAGAGGACTCTTCTCAAGGTCTCCATCCCGGACTACATCGAGGCCGACCGCATCTTCACCATTCTGATGGGAGACCAGGTCGCTCCCCGTCGCGAGTTCATCGAACAGAACGCCCTCGACGTCTCCAACCTCGATATCTGACAGCCGGAGGTCCTTTTTGGAACAGC
>DAIBSV010000505.1 GCA_027415455.1 Nitrospirota bacterium
GGGGGGCAAGAGAGGTTTGTCCCCACTTTATCAGAGGAAAAAGAGTTTGTCTATACCCTCAATATTGCGCTGTCGTGGTAGCGATTCCCTGGTAAACCGCGAAGGCGGCCGTCGAAGAGGAAAACCGTTCCGGACTGGCCATCGAAAAAACAGAGTAAATGATTGGAGCGACAATCATTACAATGGGGGTTCCTGATTAATTCCAAAACACTGATCAACTACGAGATCAAGACAAAGGAAGTTCGGCTGATCGGAGCCGATGGCGAGCAGCTTGGGATCGTTCCCACCATCGTTGCGATCAAGAAAGCCGAAGAAGCGGGTTTCGACCTTGTCGAAGTTTCTCCCAACGCCAAGCCTCCCGTCTGCAAGCTCATGGATTACGGAAAGTTCCAGTACGAGCAGAGCAAGAAGGTCCACTCCATGAAACAGCACCAGCGCACCGGGCAGGTGAAGGAGCTCAAGTTCCGTCCCCATATCAACGACCACGATCTCGGAATCAAGATTCATTATATGGAACGCTTCCTCGAAGAAGGAAACAAGGTCGAGGTCGCCCTGGCCTTCCGGGGAAGGGAGCTGATACGCTCTGAAATCGGAGCGGAACTGATGCAGAAGATGATCGCGGCACTGGGCTCCAAGGCCATCGTGGAATCGCCCCCGAAATTCGAAGGCACCAGCATGACCATGGTCCTGGTTCCCGCGCCACCGACCAAAAATGCATCAAAGGACTCGAAAGGAGGGGACGAGGATCTATCCTCCCACGACGATTTCAAAGTGACATGAATCCGGCACAGGAATTTCTGGGCCGTGGTCTTTTTTCATCTCCCAGGACCCGGAGTGGAGACGCGAGGGGGGGGTGACACGGTTGACATCCTCCCCTTCCTGCCAACTCCCCTTTTGG
>DAIBSV010000506.1 GCA_027415455.1 Nitrospirota bacterium
CATCGGGTGTGGTGACTCCGAGGCCCTTTTCTCCTTGTCCCGGAACTTCCTCCCTTCATAAGGGTAGTCATAATGTATAATGTGATTGTCTCTGAGCGGGATTTGTGAGAAAATTCGGACAATTATGGATTAAATAGGACAGATTGGACGAAAAGGAAAAAAAATGCCTCGTAAATCCCAAAATCAAAGAAACCCCAGCTTGTCACCTGAAAAAGCTTTGAGGGCTCTTTCTCAACAACTGGAAAAACTTCAGAGTCTTAAAAATAGAAATTTTGGAGAATATGATTGAACTTAACGAACCCGCTCTCTCAGCAACAAGGGATATTCATAACCACATGTGGGATAACGCAACAGTTATCGTGTGATTTTAACTTTATTCTTTGAATTCTTGATCCTGAGCTAGGAGTCGCACTGTGAAAAAGATCCTATGGACAATTGGAATTCTTTTCACGCTTACAGGATGTGCCAATAATTACGAAACTTACTACCATGGTCTGATTAACGGTTCTAATCTTATAAAGAATCCAAATTATGTTTTGGCCGATGAACCAACATTGGTAATGGGAAAGGATCCCAAACAAGACACGATTTCTATGATGGAAAATGGCTATACCTTGTTGGGTTACTCAAGTTTTATCGCTCCGAATAACGGCGCTTCTAGTGAACGAAAAGCCATCATGCAGGGAGAGAATGTTCACGCTTCCAAAATCCTACTTAATTCCTTTCGCTAATAGTTTCCCATCACGCATTAAATCAAGATTTATCGTTTCTCCCTTATGATCTTTAATTTTGGTCAAGAAATCATCTTTATCAAAAACATATTCCCCATCAAATCTTTGAATTCTTGATCCTGAGCTAGGAGTCGCACTGTGAAAAAGATCCTATGGACAATT
>DAIBSV010000507.1 GCA_027415455.1 Nitrospirota bacterium
GTGAAGATCGGTCATGGGCGGTCTTCTGCGCGATCTCAAAAATCTAACACGCACCCGTTTTCTATCGACCCTTTGACTCGATTGTTGTTTGAAGCCAGATATACAATCTCACCATTCGTAAATTAAATATGTATTCTCCACGTTCGTTTCCTGAATGTAGAACATTCAATCGCTTCATCTTTTGTAAGAAATTGTGGAACTTCTTCTTCTCCTGTTCTGTCAAAAGATTTCCGATGTCCGATTTTTTGAAACTCATACTGTCGGGACCTTCCTTTCCAATCTTTGCCAATATACTTCTATAATCTTCGCTTTTGAGTGCATCATATATCTGAGCATTGACATATTTTTTCAACAAAGCCTTCAATTCTGTGCATATGACAGTCGAAAAGGATGCTCTTTCCATCCTCACATATTATTCAGCGGGGTTTCCAAAGATTATGCATTTAGTGGGAGATATGGCCTATTGGATTGACAAAGACCAAATTGTTGATATGAAAGATACACATGACGCTGTCATTGCTGCCGCTGAAGACTTTGGGAAAAAATATGTCAATGCTCAGATATATGATGCACTCAAAAGCGAAGATTATAGAAGTATATTGGCAAAGATTGGAAAGGAAGGTCCCGACAGTATGAGTTTCAAAAAATCGGACATCGGAAATCTTTTGACAGAACAGGAGAAGAAGAAGTTCCACAATTTCTTACAAAAGATGAAGCGATTGAATGTTCTACATTCAGGAAACGAACGTGGAGAATACATATTTAATTTACGAATGGTGAGATTGTATATCTGGCTTCAAACAACAATCGAGTCAAAGGGTCGATAGAAAACGGGTGCGTGTTAGATTTTTGAGATCGCGCAGAAGACCGCCCATGACCGATCTTCAC
>DAIBSV010000508.1 GCA_027415455.1 Nitrospirota bacterium
ATGGAGACGCTGTCGTTGGTCCACGCATAGGTGAACGGCCCAACCCCGCCAGAGACGGTCGCGGCGAACTTCGAGGCGACCCCGACGCTCCCTGTGGATGGACTCGCCGACTCCGTGACCGTCGGCGCCGGGTTGACCGTGACGGAGATCGAGGCGCGGGCCGTGTTGCCGTCCGTGTCCGTCACCGTGACGTTGATCGTGTAGGTCCCGGCGGCGCTCGGAGTCCACGATAGAGTGGACGCCGTCGAGGACTGAGTCGCCCCGTTCACGGTCCAAGCATAGGTGTACGGCGACGTCCCGGCGGTGACCGTGGACGTGATCGTGTCGAGGACGCCCGGGTCCGTCGGCGAGTGAGCCGCCGAAAGCGAGGCGGAGGGCAGTGCGTTCCCCGTCACGAGGACCTCCGAGGACGTAGCCTTGGCCCCGGCGGCGTCCGTGATCTCGACCTCCACGTCGTTGGTCCCGGCGGTGGTGACCGACCAAGTGAGGGTCGAGGCCGTGCCGACCTGGGACCCGTCGGCCGTCCAGACGTAGGTGTAGGGCGCGGTCCCGGCGGTGATCGTCGCGGTGAACGTAACGGAGGAGCCCACGTCGGCCGCAGAGGCGCTTGCCGAGGCGCTAACGGTCGGCTGCGCGTTGACCGTGACGGTCTCTTGGTAGTACCCCTTGACGCCCTGCGAGTCAGTGACCGTGAGGTTGAGGATGTAGGATCCGGTCGCGGTGAACGTGTAGGACAGCGAAGCGGCCGTTCCGACAGAGGCACCGTTGACCGTCCAAGAGTAGGTGTACGGGGTGGCCCCGTAGCTGACGGTGCTGGTCCACGACGCCGCGATCCCCTCGTCCCAAGCTGACGGCCCCGAGGCCGTGACCGC
>DAIBSV010000509.1 GCA_027415455.1 Nitrospirota bacterium
ATTTATCATTCCTCCCGGCGCCCATCAATTGCTGACGGTCGACCGGATGCGCCACGCGAAGTATCTTGGGGTGATTGCGGGGTATTCCGGCTATTCCTTGAAGAGGGACATTCTCCTTCGGCCCCTCCCGGTGACAGTCGAACGCTCGGGCCTCATATTCCGGAGCAACCATTACCGTCCGGCCCCGACGTTCGTTTCCATCTGGCTGGGAAGCCGACACTTGCTGGGCATGGCGATCCTCGACCACCGAAAGAAGGCCGGAAGGCTGCAGTAGCCTCCGCAAACAGGCCCCGGGAAGCCACTCTGACGACACTCGATGAGACGGAAGGAGTCATCGCATCATGAAATCCCTGAAACCGATCTACTGGCATCAAGGACTCTTCCTTCAGCCCCAGCACTTTCAGCTGACGGACCTTTTGCAGCAGGCTCTGGCGCGTCCTTACCTCGACGCCACACTTCCCTTCGGGTGGGGCGTCCGTGAAATCGACATCCAGGCCTCGGCCCTGTCCCGGGGGACCGGGCACGTCAACTCCTTCAGTGCGGTCTTTCAGGACGGGACCTTCGTCCAGTTTCCCGGGAACGCCGTACTCCGTCCCCGTTCTTTCGAGAAGGACTGGACCTATCGAGACCGTCCTCTCACGATTTACGCGGGACTCCGGCGACTTCAGGAGAACGAGTCCAACGTGACCACGATCTCGAGCCTCGATGCGGAAGGGGGGGGAGACCCGCTTCGTGACCCTTCCCGATCCGGAGGAGGTTCGCGATCTTTTCGGTGAGGGACCCGATGCCCTGGTCAAGAGCCTCCACTTCAATATCCGCCTTTTCTGGGACAGCGAGATCCCGCATCTCGGCCAGTACAACCTGATTCCCG
>DAIBSV010000050.1 GCA_027415455.1 Nitrospirota bacterium
GCGATCTTCCGGACCGATGCGACCTTCTCTCCATAACGCTCTTTCAAAACTTCCAGCACTTTGTCCATGGGTATCCCCTCTCGGACCATCGATGCTCCTTCCTGTAAAAGGTGGGTTCGCAGGAAACGAGTCTCGATTATCCAAATTTATGGTTCAGTTTTGACAGGGGATTTTCAGGAGGCACTCAGGGGTGGCAACTTTGGATGCGAATATGCAGCTGACAAAGAGAAAAAACCATTCTCGTGGGCTTTTCCCATTGTCAGAATCAATTTCTTCGCCTAATGGAATGGGGGGTTCAACCTTCCCCGAATGGGACAATCATTGAAAACTCGAGTAAATGGGAGTTTAAACAGATAAACGTATATATGGAGGTCGTCATGAACACCGTTCGCTGGAATATTTCCGTCTCACCGGAAGTGGATCAATCCGTGCGCATGTTCATCACAGCACGGGGCGGTGGCCGAAAAGGCGATTTATCGCGATTCATCGAGGAGGCGGTGCGCTCCTATCTGCTTGAGCAGGCCGTCGAACAGGCCAAGGCGGCAACCGGTGAAATGGGCGAAGCCGAAGTGACGGACCTGATCGACGAGGCGATTCAATGGGTGCGCGAGCACTGATGCGCGTCATCCTTGACACAAACGTCCTTCTTGCAGCGCTGATATCGCCTCATGGAACTCCTGACAAGTCTATCGCGCCTGGCGCTCCGCCCGCTTCACATGGGTGACCTCAGCGGCACAGCTCGACGAAGTTCGTCGCGTGAGCCGCTACCCGAAACTCAAGCCCATCCTTCCTCCCCACCGCGTCGGTACAATGGTCAACAATATGCAGCGAGCCATCGTCCTCGACAAACTGCCGCATCTTCCCGACGATATAACCCCCGGGGATCCGAGCGACACATTCCTCCTGGCGATGGCCTTGTCCGGTGAAGCCGATTACCTTGTGACCGGTGACCGTTGCGCCGGTCTTATCCAACGCGGCCACATCGGCCGCACCCGCATTGTCACTCCGACCCTCTTCGTTGCCGGAGCGCTTTAAGAGCGACGATGATCCATGGACAATTTGCAAGGATATTGATCGCTGGGGCGGCCATTTTGACCGAATCAGTCTCGGCTTGCTCGATCGCGCTCTCGAGGGAGGCAAAGAGGCGATTCGCAAAATGATCCCGACGGAGATTCCACAAGCGCTCCACCGGATCGCGTTCACGGCGAACTGGGAAGCAAATGAATCGGGCGCCTCTTTCCCGGAATGTTCAGACCCGCCCCCTCACCATCGATCGAGATACCATCCCGTCACAAGGAGATACCTCCGGCCGCTTCCCCCGCCCCTGCGGACCCACCCCCGCACCTCCCCCAGGACGGTGACGCGGTCTCCCGGGACGATGGAGGACCTTGTCCGCCCCGTCCTCTCGACGGAGACCGGTTTCTTTTCGGCCTCTCCCTTCCGTGAAGATCCGGCAACCCTGAGGACGGGAACGGCGAGGAGAAATCGATCCCCCCCGGAAAAACTGACCTTTCCGGTGACGGAATCGCCGGGGACCTCCCCCGACAGCGGGAGGTCCCGGACGACAAACAGGCATCCTCCGGGCGTCGCGATCTTTTCAAGGATCCGCCCTCCCAGAAGGACCCACTGTCCGGGCGCGAGCGTCTTCCCGGACCGGAGCCGGACGGGAGAGACCCGCAGTCCGGACGAGGCGAGAACAGTTTTCTCGACCGAAAAATCCCCGGCGCAACCCGAAGTTCCCGCCAATAAAACGAGAAAAATCCAGAACATCTGACGGAAGAAGCGCATTTTCCACGGAAGCATGTCACCCTTCCCTCACTTTCACGACCCGCTTCCTTTTTCCGGAACCTTCCTGAAGATCTCCGGGACGGAACCTTCCGAAAAAAGAAACCGTTTCATCAGAAACGATACCGCCCCCTCCCCGTTTCTCCGGAAAGAAAATCCGAGACCCGGGACAGAAGAGCACAGAGACCGCACCAGAATGAGTTCATGTCTCTCTCCTTTTCACGAATGTCCGGGGAGATTCGAATTTCTCCCCGCCTTCATTGTCCCGCACCGGTGTTCCGGCACGGTGAAGGCGCCGTTAACACGGGTCGACAGGACAAATCGAAAAAGCCCGGCAGGGGATTCCCCCGCCGGGCCGCTCACGCGATGAACCAGAAACAGGTTAGAAGGTGATGGTCGCCCCCCCGAAGACGTTGATCGGCTCTCCGGGATAGACCATGAGGACATTGGCGTTGTTCGCCCCCGTCACGAGACCGGCAGGCTCGTAATAGTTGGTGTTCAGGAGGTTGAAGGCGTTGAAGAAGAGCTGGGCCTTGCTGTACCAGGAGGTCTTGGGAAGATCGTAGGCCACCAGGAGGTTCGTCGCCCAGTATCCGGGCGAGTTCTCCTGGATGTTGGCCGTTCCCGAGGGACCGCCGCTCGTGTTGATCACGTTCATCATGCCCGTATAGCGCTCGTTGACGGTGAAATGCCAGCTCCCGCGGGCGTAGTTCAGATCGAAGTTGCCCAGCATGTTCGGGACGAAGGGCAGGGGATCTCCGGAGTTGCTCAGGACCGTGGAAGTCCCCAGTCCGTATTGGGCGCTCACGAAATAGGCATCGACCGCGGAAAAGTTTCCGTCGACACTGAAACCCGCCGGAAGCTCCCGCTTGAACTCGGCCTCAAACCCCCGCATTTCGGCAAGTCCGGCCGAATCGGGAAGAGCGGTGGTGACGCCGTTGGCTCCCGTGACGAGGGATGTCGTCAGCATGTTGTTGATATAGTCGTTATAGAGGTCGAAGGCCACGAACCCCTTGTCTGTCCCGTACCGGGCGCCGATTTCGACGTCGTTCACGATCTCGGGCTTGATATTGACCGTTCCGAACCCCGGGGGAAGCTCGAAAAACTGGATCGAAGGCGCCGAGAAGGATTGCCCGGCATTGGCGTAGACCTTCCAGTTCCCGGTTGGATACCAGTTCACGCCCACATGCGGCAGAGGGACGACGTAGGACTCCCCGGCGTTGGGTTCGTAGGCGGCGTTCCCTCCGTTGGCGCCGTTGACGATCGTCTGGGCCCCAGACATCATCGAATTGGAGTACTGCTCGTTGATCGCCATGACCCGGAAGCCCGCGCTGACCAGCCAGTCGTCGGTCGGGCGGTAATGGTCTTCCAGGTAGGCGCCGATGGTGGTCAGCATGTTGGAGCCGCCGGCGTTCCCCGTCATGTTGATGGTTCCGATCGGCTCGTTTCCGTAGAGGGTGTTGTTGTAGGAGAGCCGCATCCCCAGATGGACCTTGTTCCCCTTTCCGGCCTGGATGGCGGTCTCGGCGATATCCCCCACCTTGAAACCCTGTCCCTGGATGTAGGCGAAATTGAAGGGGTTCGCGACACTCGTCTGACCGGATGTCCCATAAAAAACGTTTCCGCCGTAATCCGGTCCGCCAGGCTGGAAGGCCGTCCCGTTGGGTCCGGGGATTGCCGATCCGGTCGCTCCGAAAGGAACCTGGATCACGCCGTAGGGCACCAGATAGGCGAAGGCGTTGTTCTTGAAGGAGACCATGTTGTTAAGCTGGTCCTCCCCCTGGAGGGTGATCATGTAGCGCTGGGAGATCCATTCCTTGTAGTAAGGCGAGTCCGGCAGGTTCTGTCCCGATGGTGCCGAGGCGTTCTCCCCGTTCGGCATCCCGTTGTAGCTCGGCCCGAACTGCTCGAAGTTCTGGAGCGAGGTCGAGGCGCCCCGGTCGTAGTTCTTGTAGGCCCCGGTGAACATCAGGCTGATCTTCCCGTCCGCCAGGTACTTCGTGACGTTCGCGTAGTCCTGGTATTCCTGGAGGCCGGTGAAGTCCTGGAAACCCTGCTGGTTGATGATCGACAGGTCGTTGTAGGCGCCCACGCCGAGCTTCTCGCTGATCCCGGTGTTCGCGATGAAGGAGGTGTAGTACTGTCCGTAGGAGCCCATGCCGTAGGTGATCTGGGAGTAGGGATCCTGGGTGGGCTGCATCAGGTGGATGTTGACGGTACACCCCGAGGCATAGTTGTAGAGATTCATCGCCGTCGTCACCCCGCGCTGGATGTCGACCGAGGCGATGTCGATATTGAAGAGGTTCAGGTCGTAGACCATTCCCCCGTCCTGGTTCTCGTTGAACGGAACCCCTTCGACGGTGAACTCGATGTTGGATCCGCCGGAGGGAGCCGTGTTGGATCCGCCCGTCGAGTAGCCCCGGCAGGTGAAGTAGTTCATGCCGCCGGTGACGCCGTTCGCCCCGGACCGGGAATAGTAGTTGATGCCCGGCTGGTTCGACAGCGCAAAGCCGATCCCCGTCGTCTGCCAGGTTTCAAAGGTCTTGTGGTCGACGATCGTGATGGCCCCGGTCGTGTCCTTGATCTTCTTGTTCCCGGAGGCGTTGATGTTCGCCTGGGCCAGGGTGTTGATCTTGAGGTTCACGTCCGCCCGGGTCGTCCCCCGCACCGCGATCTCCTGCGAATACGGCAGATAGCCCCGCTTCACGGCCGAGAGGAGGTAGTCCCCCGACGGCACGCTCTTCAGGTCGAAATTCCCGGAGGGCCCTGACGCCACCTGGTAGACCTCGCCCGTCTTCGTGTTCTTTACCGCGAGATTCGCGGCCAACGGCACCTTGTGGTCCCCGTGGCCCTCGTAGACCGTTCCCAGAATCTCGGAGGTCCCCTGGGAGAGCTTGTTCACCGCGAAGTCCATCTGGCCGATCGTCCCGGCCTTCAGGAGCCCCTCCTTCCTCTGGACGGAGAAGTTGCCGCCGCCCACCAGGACCTTGTAGTCCCCGGGAGGAAGGTTCGAGAAGATGAACGCCCCCTGGGAGTCGCTCTCCTTCTTGATCAGAAGCCCCGTCGTCGTGTTCTCGATCTCGATCGGAACCCCCGACAGGGTCTTGTGGTCCTTGACCGAGCGGATGTTCCCGTACAGGATGGACGGCGCGGCATCGGGCTTCGCCGGAAGCTGCGAATTGTTCGACTGGGACGGCTGGGACGGATCCGGAGCCGACCAGACGTCTGTCGCCAGCCCGCCCCAGAGAATCCCCGGAGCCACGAGCCAGGCGATCTTCTTTCTTAAGGACAACATCGAATCTCCTTTGATTGGGTTTTGAACGTAAGGGTGTGTCGATCGCAAAACAGGCAGAAAGTGCCTTGACGGAGGATTATGACGAGGCGGAATGTCCGGACGGTTAAACTTGGGTAAAAGTGAAAAAACCTCGGATTTTCACAAGGACGGACGACCGGGCCCAATTTTCGGACACCATCGGAGAACAGGGGAAAGGGGGGCGAAGGGCTGCCTGCGCGAGGATTTTGTCAGGAAGGGGAAAAAGGGAAGGAGACTTCTGGAACAGGGAAACTGCCGTCGGGGAGGATCCGGGTCAGCCGTCGGCCTTCATGCGGTATCCGACGCCCCGGATCGCCTCGATCGCAGGACCCCCGGCCAGCTTGTTCCGGAGAGCGTGGACGTGGACCTTAAGATTCTCCCGGCCCACCATGCGGTCCTCCCCCCAGACGGACTGGAAGAACTCTTCGTGGCGGACCACCATCCCGATCTTCGAGAGCAGGACGACGCACACGAGGAACTCCTTGTGGCTCAGGTGCACGCTTCTGCCGCGAAGACGGACCTCGTATTTCTGGGTATCCACGACAAGGCCTCCGGACTCGGCCCGGTCGAAGGGATAGTCGAAGCCTTTCCTGTCTTCGCGTTCCACACGCCTCCAGAGAGCGCCCAGCCGGGCCTCGAACTCCCGGGCGCTGAAAGGTTTCGGGAGAAAATCGTCCGCTCCCGCCTCGAGGCTCGAAAGACACAGCTCGTGGAGATCCCCCTCCCCCGCCACCATCAGGAAGGGAACGGGAGAGAGGGATTCCTGGGAGCGGACGAACCGGCAAAGGTCGAGACCGCTCCGCCGTGGCAGGTGGACGTCGGCCACCACCATCAGGCGGTCGCAGTCACCCGAGGCCTGGAACTTCCGGAGCATCCAGACCGCCTCCTCCCCGTCGAAGGCCGAGGCGATGGTGAAGATGGCCTGGTCCAGGTCGAAGCGCCGGTAGACGGTCTTGTGGAGCGCCTCGTCCGTATCGGCCACCAGGACGCTGGCACGTCCGCCCCAGGGCGAGACGGCCCTCTTGCCGGCGGCGGTCTCGTTTCCGCCTTCCGGAGGGGGAGGGTATGCCAGGGTGTTGGCCCCTGAGATCCCCTTCCACCCGGAGAAGGTTCTCTTCTTCATCAAGACTTCCTTTCGGCGGGGATTCCCGCCCCCGCCTCCCGGCCCTTTTTTTCGGCCCTCTTCGCATTCGGGCGAGGGAGGCTCCGTTTCTGCGCCCTCACCCCGTATTGCGGATCCGGAACCGGAAATTGAGTTCGAACTTCCCGGGGACCGCCTGTCCGTTCTGGCTCGCGGGCTTGAACTTCAGGTGCTTGAGAACGTTTTCGGCGATCCGGTTCATGTCGTCCCAGACCGACGGGACGACCATCTTCGAGCGGGTGATCTTTCCCGAGGCGTCGACCCAGAGGTCGATGACCACGTCCCCCTCCTCGTCGTCGGCCTTCATCTTCTCCGTATAGAGCGCGTCGGTGTCGACCTTCGTCAGGAGACGGGGGGGAAGATACCCCGCCCCTCCGCCGGAGGAGGGCGTCCCCTCTCCCCAGCTCATGTTGACCGCCGTTCCGCTGGAGGCGGCCAGGAGGTTGGTCGAGGTCGCCGTCTGGGCCGGGAGAACCGGCGGCGTGACCGGATGATGGACGACGGTCTTGTGGACCATCCGGGGCTTCGCCTTGGGCTTGGGCGCCGGCGGCTTCGGCTTGGGAGGCGGGGGCGGCGCCAGCGCCACCTTGAAGGCGGGAGGCGGGGGCGGCGGAGGGGCGGTCACGGGAACCCTGAGCGCGGCCAGGAGGACGGCCTCGAAGACGAGGACCCCGCCCAGGGCCCACGGAAAAAACGAGCGGCCGTTTTCGGAGGCGACGGCCTTGCTCCCGGCGGCCCCCATCAGTGAAGATCCTCGGAGCGGATCGAGACGTTCGAGAAGCCCAACGAATTGCAGAGATCCATGACGTCGACCAGCCGCTGGAGCTTCGAGTCCTTGTCCCCACTGACGATCACCTCGTACTTCGCCGTCTTGTCCGCAAGAAGGGCGGAGAGATGATCCCTGAGCCCCGCCCGGTTCACGGGGGTGTTCTCGAAGAGGATCTTTCCCTCCTCGGTGATGGTGATGTTGATCATCTTCGGCTCCTGCTTGAGCGGGTGGGCCGCAGATTTCGGCAGGGCCACGGTCACCCCGTTCAGCTTGATGAGCGACATCGAGATGAAGATGAAGACCACCATCAGGAAGAACATGATGTCGATCATCGGGATCAGTTCGATCCGCGCCTTCGGGGATTCGTCGTCCCCGTCGCGAAAAAGCCTCATGTAAGAATCTCCTTGCTCGTGTCGTCACACGCCGGCCGAATGCCCGGCCGGCAGTCCTGTCCCATTCCTTTTTCTCCCCGAACCCGCGTCAGGCCGGAGACGAGCTTTTCTCCGCCCGGAAGGCCGTCTGGACCCCTTTGACCACCGCCGCGCCTTGCCGCGAGTCCGCGAGTTCGGGAGATTCCCGGTAGGCGTCGCGGATCGGCCGATGGAGAATGGTGATGAGCCGCGCCGCCGACTCGAGGGAGGACTTGATCCCGCTGATCCACTTGTAGAGGAAGTTGTAGAATCCCAGGGAGACGATGGCGATGACCAGCCCCGTCGCGGTGGCGATCAGCGCCTCGGCGACCCCTCCCGTGATCTGGGTGGGCTTTCCGAGCCCGGAGATGGACATGACATGGAAGGAGGCGACGATGCCGATGATCGTTCCCAGAAGACCAAGGAGCGGCGCCATGGTGATGGCGGTGTCCAGGATCCACATCCGCTCCTTGAGCTTCTTTTCCTCGAGCACCGCCTCCGCCTCGATCAGGTACTCGAGCTTCTCCCCTTCGAGCTCCGACTCCACGAACAGCTTCAGGATCTTGCTGACGATGAAGTTCTCGGACCGGTAGGATTCCTTGATCATGGAGATCACCGACTTCGGATCGAGCTTCTCCTTGACGTTCTTGCGGAGGACCGCAAGAACCCTTTCTGTCTGGACCTTCTCCTGCCTCAGAACGACGAGGCGCTCGATTCCCACGGAAAGCGCCACCGCCGACATGGGCAGAAGGATGTACATGACCGGGCCGCCCTTCATGAGATAGGCGAATGCATTCATCATTTTCTCCTTGGTTGTAGGGATGCGACCGCATCCGGTTGAATCTCTTCACGCTGAGATATTCCCATCCCCATTTGAAGATTCGGTAAATAAGGCGTGGCGAACTCGTGACGGGACGGTAAATTTTCTGCACCTCTTTCGAAAATCTTGCTTTTCATCTTATTCGTGATATCTTTACGCCATTCGGAATCCAGCCTCCCTGTCGGGGTCGAATTCAGGAAATGCGGACTCCCGTAGCCGGAATCTCGCCATGGCGACGGTTTCGCATGGTCCGCTCCGGGATTTTAAAACCCCGTCTGGCGTATCCGGGATTCTGTTCGACATTCACGTTCGGTGGGGGCCGATCCAACCGAAGGAGGGCAACGGAGATGGCAGAAGAAAACCCACAAATGGCGACGGGCCCGGCGATCGTCGGCTTGGTCCTGACTGTGGCCGCGGGCCTTTTTTTCATCATTTTTCTCGGACAGGGGGCCGAAAGCGCCAACCATATGAAGGGGTGGCTACCGGGCTCGGCGACCCATCTCTGGCCGTAATCCGTCCCTTTCCAGGCCGCTATTCCTGTCTGCCTTCATCCCTTCCCTCCGGGTGAATCTGTGGGAAAGGGGAGCGTCATTTTGCCGGGGGGCGGAACTCCGGACGACATCCTTTCGCTCCCCCTCGGAAATTTCTTTTCCTCCGCCTGGATGCTTTGTCTCGAATCCCTGTTTTTGTCGTATTCCTGACGCAATTTATCCCGAACAGACAAATCGGCATGGATCCAACCGAAGGAATATCTCCTCGAGATCCGAAGGATTGAATTTTTGAGCGAAACGTCTCCGATCATCATGTCGCCTGCGAAACGGCCGAAGGGCCGGACTCCGGAAAGGAGTGGAGCGACCCAACATGGAGGGATCGTGACGCGGATGTCCCGGGAAATCAGGGAATTTTGCCCGATCGCGGATGGGAGACTTTATCCGTAAGGAGAAGCCCTCCTTCGTCCTTCTCTTTGGGTCGGCCGCAAGGGGAACGGCCACCCGCCATTCGGACCTGGATCTTCTCGTCGTCTTGGAGAGCCGGGAGGAGATCCACGAAAGAGCGAAACGCGTCTGGCCTTATTTTCCGGTGGGGAGGAGAGGTCGACGTCTTCGTCTACACTCCGGAAGAATGGGCGGCAAGGCGAGAGCGTCCCGATAGCTTTACGAGAAGGATCCTTTCTGAGGGGCTGGTTCTTCTGGGGCTTTAGGAAAACATCTTCGGGGCGAAAATCTGGGTGAACAGGCCTCCCACGCTCTGTCCGTCGCAAAAACGGAACGGGTGGAGTCGGGTCCGGAGGACAGGATCGGGTGGGCCCCGGGCCCCTGCGGCCAACACTTCCGGGCACTTCGAAAAATTCACGGAAAACAGCGGGCGACACACCACACCTCACGGCATCCCCGCCGGAGTGCCATGGGCGGGAACGGCCGGATTCCGGAAGTCCTGCATCAGGAAGGGTTCTGAGCGCTCCAGAGAGAGGAGAGGGGGGCGGCGAAGAGCCGCGCTCCGAAAGGAACCACCCGGTCTCCGTCATAGAGGACGAGCCCCAGAGACAACTCCCTCCCGGCAGCGTCTTCCAGTCTTTTGAGGCCTCGAAAATCCCGGGGCGTGACCGTCGCGGATGCCTTGATCTCGATTCCGGCGATCCTCCCGCCCTCCTCCTCGACAACGAGATCGACCTCCTCCTGGTCCTTGTCCCGGAAGTGGAAGAGTCCCGCGATGTCCTCTTCCCAGGAGGCCTGTTTGAGAATCTCGGAAACCGCGAAGGTCTCGAGAAGGGGACCGAAACGGGAGCGATCCCGGAAAATCGACTCCTCCGTCACGCCGGTCAGGTTCGCCCGGAGTCCCGAATCGACCAGATGGAGCTTGGGGGCTTTGACCAACCGGGATGTCCGGTTGGAATGCCAGGCGGGAAGGCGATGGATAAGAAACAGCCGTTCGAAAACGGACACATAACTCTTTGTGGTCTTCGCATCCAGTCCGATCTGCCCTCCCCATTGCGTGAAATTCGGGATCTGTCCGGACTGATGCGCCATGAGCCGGAAAAGCGGGAGAAGAAGCTCCCGACGGTCGAGTCTGGAAATCTCCCGGACATCCCTCAGGAATAGCGCCTCCACATAGTCCCGGACCCACGCGCGCCGTCTCCTGGGATCGGTCCGCCGAAGCATCTCGGGATACCCGCCGGACAAAACGGTCTTCACGAGCGCCTCCCCGTCGACCGGAAAGACGCAGTCAGGCGGACGACCCGAGAGGATCCGCTTCAGAAATCCCGGCCTTTCTCCCCGGATTTCCCCTTGGGACAGCGGGAGAAGAGGAACTATTTCCATGCGTCCCGCGAGACTCTCCGAGACGGTCGGAAGGGTCATGATGTCCGCGGACCCGGTCAGGAGAAACCGTCCGGGACGTCTGTCTTCATCGACGGCCTTCTTGAGAGAAATCAACAGTTCGGGGGCCCGCTGGATCTCGTCAATGACCGCAAGGTCGAGTTTCCGGAGGAAGCCGGACGGATCGAAGCGGGCAGATTCCCGGACTGTCTCGTCGTCCAGGGTCAGATAAGGGCGTCTGGGCCCGGAAAATTGGCGCACAAGCGTCGTTTTTCCAGCTTGCCGGGGTCCTGCGACCAATACGACGGGAGTGTCGTTGAGGGCCGTTTCGATCCTTCGGGAAGCAACCCTTGGGACATAGAAGTCTGCAAAGTCCATTGCAATCGTCCAATCCGGAATATATTGTCGTCCAATCCGGAATATATTGTCGTCCAATCCGGATTTTAATGAAATCCTACCATTGAAGATTGCTCCTTTCAATCTCATGTAAATCATGATCTTGAATGATCTTTTCGACGGAGAAAAAACGACGGGGACGGAGAGGGGGCGGCACGTTGCGTCCGGCCCTTCGGACAATAGCGATCTCGATCGTTTCAGTTTCGGGGGGTATTCTGACGGAACCGGGGATTTCGGCTCCGGGACAAGAGCGGGTGACCTTTTGCCGGCGATCTTTCTGGCCTTCTCAGAACGGCGTCGAATGGTACCCCATCTTCTTCAGAAGCCATCCGTAGAAAAAGGTCGTGTAGAGCACGTAGCGCTGCCCCACGAAGGAGGAATCCGCCCCGTAGGGCTGCTGGTAGGCCACGCTCACCTGGTACCAGTCCGCCTGGTAGTTCATCTCGTAGGAGAGGTACCCCTCCGTCGCCCCGTAATAGCCGTTGTGGGAGAGATTCACCAGCGTCCGGGACTCCACTGCCGGGGTGAGATGCGCCAGAAAGTCCGGCATCTTCACGCCCTCGATGTCGTGCAGGTACATCAGGCTGTACTCGATCGCCCCGTCGAACCTGAAGGAATCTCCGTAATCGTTGAGACCTGTAAAGTCAGAAAGAGGCATGGGCCCATTCCCGAAGGGCACGATCCCGGCGACATCGGTCTGGAAGGCGATGGGCCGGAGCCAAAAAGAGGAGAGGTCTCCCAGCCCCTTGTTGAAGACAAGGTAGGAGTAAAGCGTAAAGGGGTTCCCCTGGGCGACGGGAGAGCCTCCGACCGGTGTAATGCCCCGCATGATGAAGGTCGTGAAGATCTCGTGAGGATCATTTTCATAGAGAAGAAGCTTTCCCTGGAGTCCCGCATACTGGAAGCCCGAATATCCCTTTCCCGGAGTCCAGAGATCAATATAATGGGTGTCGACACGGAGGCTGAAATGATGGGTCAGGCGCTTCTCCAGCATGATCGGCGTGGTGAAGGCGCTTGATCGGCCTGGCATCCCCCCGTAGGCCGGCATGAGGGTGAGCTGGTTGTCGATATCCCCGTCTTTGACGATCAGGGGCTCGAGAAAGATCCGGTTTCCCGCGTGGGCGATGCCGCTTGCCAGCATCCCGGTCGTCGTTGAGGGGGCCACCGGCAAGGCCCCCGGATGATCGACGAGCGGATCCCCTAAAGGTGCGGGGGGTGAAGATGAAGGCCCCTGACCGGAATACGGGTCGGAACTTCCCGGAGTTTGCGGTTCGGGGGCAGAGCCAGCAAGAGGTGAGGAGCCGCCTGCGGCCATGGCAGACGGGGGGACGGACAGAATCAAAAGGCCAAAAAGAATCATGGACAGACCCGGATGTTTGGTCAAACAGAAAAGACGTATCTTCCCTTTCTTGAAGACAAAAAACAGAGTCGTCAAATGTCGGGTGTTTTCGAGAAATCTCTTCATGAAGCCA
>DAIBSV010000510.1 GCA_027415455.1 Nitrospirota bacterium
CAGGACATCAAGCGCCTCTTCGCCTACTCCTCCATCGAACACATGGGGCTCGCGACCTTCGCCTTCGGACTCGGAGGGCCGGTGGGCGCCTTTGCCGGACTCCTTCACATGACCTCCCACAGCCTGATCAAGTCCGCCATCTTTTTTGTGGTGGGCCACGTCGTCCAGACATCGGGATCCCAGAAGATCCCCGAAATCCGTCATATCGGAGAGCGGACGCCCGCACTGGCCAGGGCCCTGACGATCGGAGGACTCGCCATCACGGGACTCCCGCCCTTCGCCATCTTCGCCAGCGAATTCCTGATCCTCTCGACGGCCGTCGTCCGGGCTCCCTGGGCGCTGCCGCCTCTCCTCCTGGCCCTCCTGATCACATTCGGGGTCGTCTTCCGGAGGATCCAGGAGATGACATCGGGGCCGTCTGCTTCTGGGGGGGCCGGCGCTCCCCTCCTCCTCATCCCCTCCGGTCCTGACCTTTTATCCGGTCTGGATCCACTTCGGCCTGGCCCTGGTCATCGGCCTGTTCTTTCCGGAATCCCTCGGCCGGCTGTACCACTCCGCCCTTCTCTCGATTGGTCTCACGAATGGACAATGACGACTTTTCGAAACGCTTTTCTCCGGGATTCTGCCTCATCCCCCGGGAGGACGGGATTCCCCGGGCCATCATCCCTCAGAATAGTCCCGGGAGCTACATTGAGGAAGCCCGAACCCTTGCCGCCTCCGGGGGACGATTTCTCGGTCTGTGGGCCGCCGGAGATCCGGAGCCCCGGATCTGCACCGCCTTTCTCCTTCGGGAAGGTCTGATCGTTCTGGTTCTTCCCCTGAATTTGCCGGAGGATCCCCAGACCTTTCCCTCTCTCTCCTCTTTTC
>DAIBSV010000511.1 GCA_027415455.1 Nitrospirota bacterium
ACGTCGCCAAGGTGATCGAGATCATCAAGCTTCCGGAGATCACGCCCGTTCCCAACGCCAACCCTTTTCAGGACGGGGTCATCAATCTTCGGGGGATCGTCATCCCCATCATCAATCTGGCCCGGTGGATGCGGGTGACCGAGCCACCCGGCATCACCTCCTCCCAGGTGATCGTGACGGAGTTTTCGAACATCCGTCTCGGATTTCTCGTCCACCAGAGCGTCCAGATCCGGCGGGTCTCCTGGAAGAGCATCGTCCCGATCAACCTCCCTTCCTCGGCGACGCACAAGGATTCGAGCGTCGTCGGGACGATCAAGCTCTCCGACGGGCCCGATGCGGGGAAGGTTCTCCTGATCCTCGATTTCGAGAGCATCGTCGAGGAGATGGGGCTGTATTCGCGACAGGAGCACGACCTCGAATCCCTGCCCAGGGCGGAGTCGACCGGGAAGACCGTCCTCGTGGTCGACGACAGCGGGGTCGCGCGGAACATGCTGTCCAAGGCTTTGGACAAGGATGGCTACAAGGTCGCGCTGGCGCGGAACGGGGAAGAGGGGTTATCGGCCATGGCGCAGATCTGGAAGAAAAACCCCGAAGAGCTGGCCGCCATCATTTCCGACGTCGAGATGCCGGTCATGGATGGCTATTCCTTTGTGAAGAAAATCAAGGAAAACCCTGAATGGAAGAACATTCCCGTCATCATGAACTCCTCCATGAGCGGAACGGAGAACATGCGGAAGGGGCGGGAGCTCGGGATCGATGAATATGTCGTGAAATTCGAACCCCAGAAGTTTCTCCTGATTCAGGGAGGAATGACCCTCAATCTCTACGGGTCGAGACACAACATCGGCGGGCTTGAAATGGTGTC
>DAIBSV010000512.1 GCA_027415455.1 Nitrospirota bacterium
CCGCCACCCACTCGCTCCACCCTTCATTCCTCGTGAAGGGCGGGCCCTCTTTCTCGTTGACTAGCTAACGGAGGATCGGGCGGAGGGGCCCAGCGCCTGCTCGAGCTTGGTCCGACCGCGACGGAGAATCTCCTCGAATCCCGGCAGGTCGTGACCTCGAACGTTCGATCGGAGCAACCGGAGAGCTGCATCGAGCCGGGCATCGATGCGCCGAGACCACGGATTCTCGCTCTGAATGTCCAGATACAGTTCGGCCCCCTCGCAGGCGACGTTGAGCGCGACTTCGCCTTGACGACGGAAGGTGGTGCTCGAAGCATGCGCGAGTTTTCGAACGGGCAATCGGTCTTGGGAAACGGCGGAAAGGAAGAGGAGGTTGACGAGGTGGCTCAGACCCAGCGATTCCGCGATCCAGCGATCGTGCTGGGCGAGAGGGACGGTCGTAATCGAGACCGCGGAGTTGCGGAACAGATCCCGAGCGACACGGTCGGCCGCGGGAACGCCCGCGGAAACGATCAGAAGGTTCCGCCCGGACAGGGTCTTGACCGACGGTCCGAAGAGGGGGTGGAGGCTCGACACCGCGACGCCCGATCGGGCTCCCCGCTCGATCGTCGACTGAATGGGCGCCTTCACACTCAGGATATCCAGCAGGACGGCTCGGCCCCGCGCGACGAGGGCCCGTTGCAGGAGGGGCCGGGTCGACCGGATGGGGGTCGCAAAGATCACGACGCGCGCGGCACGAACGGCGCTCTCCACATCGGGAAGCATCGGTCGTTCTCCCGGGACCGCGCGAGGGTCCACGACAGCGACCCGGCGGCCAGAGTCTTCGAGGAATCCGGCCAGCCAGCGACCCATGGCGCCCGCCCCC
>DAIBSV010000513.1 GCA_027415455.1 Nitrospirota bacterium
AAGTTACAACGGGCTGGTCCCACATCTCCGGTGCCCAAACGCCGCAGATATGGGTGAAGGTCAGCCCTTGATCCGCCGCATAATCTCGGAGGGCGCCATCGTCGGCGGACAACTCACCATGATATGCACATGGTCTTTGCTCACCACCCCTTTCACGATCCGGATCTCGAAAGCCTCACAGGTTTCCCGGACCAACCCTCTCACCCGCTCCGCCACCTCTCCCGTCAGCACCTTGTACCGGTATTTTGTAACCCAGACAAAATGGTATTCGATCTGATAAACCGTATGGCTCCCATATCGGTACTCCATCTGCCTCCTCCTTTTGGTCTGGGTTACAAAATACCTATCCGGAGGTTATTATGGCAGCTGAAGCTGACCGGCTAAAGCCGGTGGCTTAAACCTTATGATGGATAGTTAACCGTCAACCTCAAACTGACGCCGACCCCCGAGCAGGCGAAGATCCTCTTCGAGACGTTTGAGTCCTGCAACCAGCTCTGCAACGAGTTGTCCCGATTCGCCTTCGAGACGAAGACCTTCGGACAATTCAATCTGCACAAGGCGAAATATAGAATCCTCCGGGATGCGTCCCCCCTTTCTTCTCAAATGATCGTCCGGTGTTTTGCCAAAGTGTCCGATTCCTGTCGGGCGGACAGGACGACCGTCCACGTCTTCCGGAAGTGGTCCGCCCAACCCTACGACGACCGGATCTTCTCCTTCAAGGAGGGGGATCGGGTCAGCCTCTGGACGCTGGCCGGGCGCGTGAGAATCCCCTTCGTCTGCGGGGTGCACCAGAGGCGTTATCTGAGGTTCCGGAAGGGAGAGGTCGATCCCGTCTACTCCAAACGCAACAAAAAGTGGTTCG
>DAIBSV010000514.1 GCA_027415455.1 Nitrospirota bacterium
GTCGGATTGATGACGTTGATGGTGAAGGTCGGGGCGACGTTCCCCGAAACGGTCGTCGCGTTATTGTACCCCAGGAGATTCCCGTTGTTGACCTGCGTCAGATAGAAAATATTTCCCGGAGGGGCGTTCGGATTGTTGTCGATCGCGATCGCGTAGACATTGTTGAAGCCCGTGTTCGATCCGTTCAGCCTGCGGGTGGGGGCGAGGTTGCCGCCCGACGTCGACCCGCCCAGGATGTTGTCCCAGATCATGACCCCGTTGGCCGCAAAATCCGCGACATAGAGCGCCCCCTGATAATAGGCGAGGCCCACCGGAGAGGAGAGAAAGGTGTTGCTCCCGCTGATCCAGTTCGTGGGAGGGATGTTCGGACTGGTGGAAGGGCATCCCGTTCCGGACTCGAGGTTCACCCCCACGCAGTAGCCGTTTCCGTAGATGTTCACCTGGCTGTTGCCGGTGTTCGAGACGAAGAGGGTGTTCTTCGAGTTCGAAAAGGCCACGAAGGCCGGCCCGTTGAGGGAGGTGTTGTTGGCCGGCTGTCCGAAGGGAAGGCCCCCGTTCGTTCCCGGAAGAAGCTGTCCCGAAGGCGAAAGCGTCACGCTTCCGGGGCCCGTAATCTGGCGGAGGTCGAAGGCCAGGATGTTGGAAGATCCCGGATTGGCGACGAAGAGGATGGGGGCGGAGAGCGTTCCCCCGCTTGCGTTCACCCAGTCGAGGGCCATCCCCTCCGGGGACTGGAAGGCGCTGGAGCTGATCGTGATCGTCGGAGCAGGATTGGCGGTGTTTGCCGGATTGAAGCCGCACCAGATCCCGATCTTGTTCCCGATCCCGTCTGCTCCGTAGAGGACCGGAGCGGA
>DAIBSV010000515.1 GCA_027415455.1 Nitrospirota bacterium
TAGAGCAGAGGCCTGAAAAGCCTCGTGTCGGCGGTTCGATTCCGCCCCTCGGCACCACAACCCCCCTGGTGACGACGAGCCAGGGTTCCCTGGGAAGCCTTTCCTACGTTCCGGTTGTGGTCGGATTCACCTTTTTCTGAGACGTCCAATCCCGAAGCTTCGGAAGGAAAAGGGAGCGCTTCCTGAAAGGCCCTGGCGACTTTTGTGTGAGGGCAGGGAGAGGTCCCTTTTTTCTTCTCGGGAAAAAGAAATCCGGTCCCGAAGGGAGGATTTGGGAGAACAGAGCGAATGTAAGGAGAGGGATTTTTCGCTCAGGAAAGAGCGGTCGGGAGCGGGGGGTTGTGGTGCCGAGGGGCGGAATCGAACCGCCGACACGAGGCTTTTCAGGCCTCTGCTCTACCGACTGAGCTACCTCGGCACAGCGCATGACTATAATCGTTTCCCGGGGGGCATGTCAACAAAAAAATCCCTTCGGAGGCCTCCGGCATGCACCCAAGATAGATTCTGATCCGGCTCTCTGAAGAACCTCTTTTCGGACTCTTTTTCGATGGGAGTTGACTATATGCTCTTAAGGATATGGACAAATTTTTCCAGAGTTTTCATGCGGCGATCCGAACGATATCAGGCAAGAATTAAGGTTGTAGAAAATAATATTTTAGGTTATCATTTTTGATAACCTAAAATGGAGAACCGATGTCAAACAAAAAAGCCCTCGACAACGAAACAAGACAGAACGTCGCACAAACGGTTCAAATCCTGATCTTGTCCAAACCGGCCAAACCTTCGAGACTATAGCATGATCGGGATCCTTTTCCAAGAAAGATTGTCCCCG
>DAIBSV010000516.1 GCA_027415455.1 Nitrospirota bacterium
CGGAGTGAGAAGAGTTTTCCATGCTCATGGGATCATCCTTCAGTCGCAAATGGGCTTTCGGAAGTCGGTCTGCCGTGAAAGGAGATCTGATGTCGGAAAGAGGGATTTCGGGTGAGGGAGGAAGAAAGTCCTGGAGTGACAGTCTCCGTCGAAGCAGCGCCGTTGCCGGAAAGACAGGTTTTTGGTGGAGACGGAAGGCCCGGAGTTCCTCCTCGCGGGCTGTCTTCTCAGGCCATTCTAAGCCCTCCCGGCAAAAAATCAAGGGCTTTGTGAGCCACTTCAAAGATCTGACAGGCGTCCCCCCTCCTGAAAAAATTGAAGCGAGAAGGCTGGATGGGTATAATACATTGTTTTGCATCTTAAGTTCATTTTTTTCACAGACAAGGGCCGGTTGAAATCCTCAGAGAGAGGAGGCCCAAACGATGAAGGAGCAATGGGAATGATGGAACAGACACTGGCGATCGTCAAGCCGGACGCGGTCCGGAAGAAGTTCTCGGGATCGATCCTGGCCCGGTACGAAAAGGAGGGGTTCCGGATTCGCGCCCTCAAGACGCGGCTCCTTTCGAAGGCGGAGGCCGAAGGATTCTACGCCGTCCATCGGGAAAGACCGTTTTTTGGCAGTCTGGTCGACTTCATGGTCAGCGGTCCTGTGATCCTGGTGGTGCTGCAGAAGGAGAACGCCATTCTGGCCCATCGCCAGCTCATGGGTGCCACCGATCCCGCCAAGGCCGAAAAGGAGACCCTCCGCGCCCTCTATGGCGAATCGATCGAGTATAACGCGGTCCACGGATCCGATTCGGCCGAGACCGCCCGTTTCGAAATCCCCTATTTC
>DAIBSV010000517.1 GCA_027415455.1 Nitrospirota bacterium
CTCACCATAGAGAAAAAGGAAAACGAATCCGAGGGCAAGAAGAAGATCCAGGAAACTCTGATCTTTCCCCGCTACCACCAATGGGAAGCGGTCCGGCTGCTGGTAGATTCGGCCAAAAAGGAAGGGGTGGGCCACTCCTATCTCATCCAGCATTCGGCAGGATCCGGAAAATCTAACACCATCGGGTGGGTCGCCCACCGAATGGCCTCGCTCCACAACGAGAGTGGGGAGAAGGTCTTTGATTCCATCGTGGTCATCACAGACCGGAAGGTTCTCGATAAGCAACTCCAGGAAACGATCTACCAGTTCGAGCACAAGGAAGGGGTCGTCCAGAAGATCGACGAAAATTCCGGGCAACTGGCCCAAGCCTTGTCCGAAGGGAAACCCATCATCATCACCACCCTTCAGAAGTTTCCCTTCGTGATGGAGAAGGTCGGAGATCTCTCAAAACGCCGATTTGCCCTGATCATCGACGAGGCCCATTCCTCCCAGACCGGATCGGCAGCCCAGAAGCTTCAGGCCGTTCTCTCTTCGAGCGAGGGCGAAGAGTCGGATCCGGAAGAAGAACTCACATCAGAAGATGTCGTCAATCGGATCATGGCCTCCCGAAAGCGTCCAGAGAATCTTTCCACCTTTGCCTTCACCGCCACACCAAAAGCCAAGACCCTGGAGATCTTTGGCCGTCCCGCACCGGACGGAAAACCCGAACCCTTTCACGTCTACTCCATGCGCCAGGCGATAGAAGAAGGGTTTATCCTCGATGTCCTCCAAAACTATGTGAGCTACAAGGCCTTCTACAAACTGGCCCATACCGGAAAAGAGGATAAA
>DAIBSV010000518.1 GCA_027415455.1 Nitrospirota bacterium
GGCGGGACAGGAGAATCTCCTGATCGAGAGTCGGGACGAGACGGAATTTGAACGCTTGAATTGTTTTCATGCCAGAACTGATTCACCTCCACCAGAGGTGGAGGGTTCAAAAAGAGTGTGGGCCGCTCAAAGCGGCATGCTTAAAAGATTCTCTGCCCCCCAAAGGGGGGCTGGGTTGATTCAGGGGCGGTCCAGCAATCGATCCATCTTCTTGTCTTCTTCCTCTTGATGGCGGATATACATTCGGATCCTCTCTTCATCCGCCCCCACTGTCGACACGTAATATCCCCGGGCCCAGAAATGCATCCCGGTATAGTTCTTCTTCTGCCCTTGATAGATTCTTGCGATATGGATGGCACTTTTTCCTTTCATGTATCCCACAACCTGGGCCACCGAATATTTGGGCGGAATCGCCATCAATACGTGCACATGGTCGGGCTGCAAATGCCCTTCCAAAATCCGGCTCTCCTTATGCCGCGCCAGGCTGTGGAACATTTCCCCCATTTCCCGTCGGATCTGGCCGTATAACATTTTCCGCCGGTATTTTGGAATCCAGATGATGTGATATTTGCATTCCCACCTCGTGTGATTTAGACTTTCCTCGTTCATACAGCCTCCTTTTCGTGACTTTGAGCGGTCCACGTTAAGGAGGCTTTTCCATATTCCCGGAAATGTCAAACCGTTGGGGTCCCCCGGCAGAGCCGGGGGTTTACTCAGGTGAAATTATAATTGGCCTCATGGAAAAGTCAACCGAACTCAGACATGGAAGACATTGCGTTTTCAAGATGCATGTTCACTTGGTCTTTGTCACAAAATATCGTCGC
>DAIBSV010000519.1 GCA_027415455.1 Nitrospirota bacterium
CACCGCGGCCGCCCCCAACAGGAGCAGGAGTCCGGCGATGGCGATCGATCGGTTCAAGAAGGGAGAGAGGCGGGTCCGGCGCATGTCCGCGATCCAGAGAAGAACCAGGAAGGCAGACCCTGACAGGGCCAGAAGTTTGTGGACGCTGGCGGCGGCGGGAATCGGTATACCCCGGTCGCGAAGGGCCGACAGCGAGAGCCACCCGGTCAACACGGCCAAGCCCATGAATAGAACGGCGGCCGCGCCGATCAGCCGTTGCCCTCGTTCCGGAATCCGGGTCCGGAGCGCCGGCAGGATCTCGATCCCCGCGAAGAGAAGGGTCAGGGAGAGGGTGAAGTGGACGAGAAAGGGATGGATCGGCACAGGGTCCTTTCAGGAGTGGGAGGGCTGACCCCCGGTCGAGGCTCTCGATAAGGTCCAAAACATCGCGTTATTCAAATCTTTCCTTTGATTTCCAGTGGTTAGTCAGGTAAGATGACCATGTTCGGTGATGCATTGAGCTAGTGTGCGAAAGAACAAGGGGCTTGTCAAATCCGAACTCGAAAAATGACGGCAGTCGTTGTATTTTCTTTCGGAAGCCTCAGGATCTTGCATGACGTAATGGGATACTGCAGAGGGCAAGGCCCATTTTTTGGAAATCGTCCCCCGGGCCCTGCAGGGAGAGGACATCGACATCGCGGAAGACAATCATCCATTGCTCCGGCTACTTCCCGTACAGGCACCTCAGGGCGAACGGGTTCCCGGATCGGCCAAAAATCAGATTCTTTATGTGGCGTCTGATTTCGATGAGACACCCGAAGATTTTGGCGAGGTGACGTGAT
>DAIBSV010000051.1 GCA_027415455.1 Nitrospirota bacterium
CCGGAACAGCGCCTCGATCTCGTCGCCGCCCTTCCCGAACTGATCCTCTCGGAAACCCCCGAAGGCTACCGGATCGAACTCTCCCACCGGGCGGACTATCCCCGGGCCATTCTCGAGGCCGAATCTCCCTCCCGATACCGGGTGGTGGACATCTCGCCGCAGGTCTTGAGCCTGGCCGCGCGAATTCCCACCCGGGGACTGGCCATCCCCCGGGAGGCCCGGGACCGGATCCTGGAGCTTCTCCGCCGGCAGGCTCCCTTCCTCACCCTCCGCGCCGAAATCGCCGAGGCCGACATTCCGGCCATCGAGGGTCTCTCCTTGCCGGTGCTCCAGCTCGCCCCCTTCCAGGAAGGGATCGCGCTGACGGCCGGCGTCCGGCCCTTCGGAGCCGGGGGGCCCTTCTATCCCGCGGGACGGGGAGGCCGTCTCGTCACCGCCGCCGTCGACGGGAAGACACTCCACGCCCGCCGGGACCTCGACGCCGAAAAAAAACGCCTGGAGGAGCTTTTGGACGACCTTCCCGTTCTGGCGGGGATCGAGCCCGAGCACAACACCTGGATCCTTGAGGATCCGGAGGAGGCCCTCGACCTTCTGACGGAACTTCGCGAGACTCCCCTTCCCAAGGAGATCGAATGGCCCCAGGGGGAGCGCTTCCGGGTCACGCCCCCCGTGAACACGAAGAAGCTCCGGATCACGGTGCGGGAGGCCCGGGAGTGGTTCGAGGTCGACGGCAAGGTCGTGGTCGACGAGGAGCTGGTGCTGGACCTAAAAGAGATCCTCTCTCTTCTCCCGCAGGCCAGGGGCCGCTATCTTCCCCTCTCCGACGGGCGATTTCTCCGGCTTGAGGAGACCTTCCGCCAACGGCTCGAACGGCTGTCCTCCGTCTCGGAGGACTCCGGCTCGGGGGCCCGGGTCTCCCTTCCGGGAACGCTCGCCATCGAGGAGCTTCTGTCGGAGGCGGGGGAGGTCAAGGGAGACAAGACCTGGCGGGATTTTCAAAAACGCCTCCGGGAGGCGGCCGACCATCGGCCACAGATCCCCACGACCCTGACCGCGGAGCTTCGGGACTACCAGGTGGAAGGATTTTCCTGGATGAGCCGGCTGGCCCGGTGGGGGGCGGGGGCCTGTCTGGCCGACGACATGGGTCTCGGCAAGACCGTCCAGGCGATCGCCGTGATGCTCGAACAGGCCTCCGAAGGCCCCATTCTGGTGGTGGCGCCGACCTCCGTCTGCCACAACTGGAGCTCTGAGCTCGCCCGCTTCGCCCCGACCCTCGCGGTCCACTCCTTCCGGGAAGCCTCGGACCGCTCGGGGAAGGTACAGGCGATGGGACCCCGGGACGTCCTGATCGCAAGCTACGGACTCCTGGCCCAGGAGGAGTCTCTCTTTGCGGGAATCTCCTGGCGGATGGCGGTCTTCGACGAGGCCCAGGCCTTCAAGAACGCCGAAACCAAACGCTCCCAGGCGGCCCGGAAGATCGGGGCCCACTTCCGGCTGGCCCTCACGGGAACCCCGGTCGAAAACGACCTCGACGAGCTCTGGAGCCTCATGAGCGTCCTCAACCCGAGACTTCTGGGATCGCGCGAGCGTTTCGCCGCCCGGTTCGCCGGCCCGATCGAGCGGAGCCGCGACACCCGGGTCCTGGCCCAGCTTCGCGCCCTGATCCGGCCCTTCATGCTCCGGAGGACCAAGAGCGCCGTTCTCTCCGAGCTTCCGCCCCGGACGGAGATCACTCTCGAGGTCGAGCTCTCATCCGAGGAGCGGGCCTTTTACGAAGCCCTCCGTCGGACCGCTCTCGACCGGATCGCCGACCTTTCCGACCGGAAGGACTCCCGCATCCACATCCTGGCGGAGATCACCCGCCTGCGGCGGGCGCTCTGCCACCCCTCCCTCGTCGATCCGGAAACCTCTCTTCCGGGCTCAAAGCTCGAGACCTTCCTCGGGCTGGTCGACGAGCTCCGGGAAAACCGCCACCGGGCCCTGGTCTTCAGCCAGTTCACCGGCCACCTCGAGAAGGTGGCGAAGGCCCTGGACGCCCGGAAGATTTCCTATCAATACCTGGACGGGAGCACCCCGGCGAAGGAACGGGAAAAGAGGGTGGAGGCCTTTCAGGGGGGAACGGGGGACCTTTTCCTGATCAGCCTCCGGGCGGGAGGGACCGGTCTCAACCTGACGGCCGCCGACTACGTGATCCACCTCGATCCCTGGTGGAACCCGGCGGTGGAGGACCAGGCCTCCGACCGGGCCCACCGGATCGGACAGCAGCGGCCGGTTACCATCTACCGGCTGATTGCCACCGACAGCATCGAGGAGAAGATTCTTGAACTCCATGGAAAGAAGCGGGATCTGGCCAACGACCTTCTGGAAGGGGCGGAGATGTCGGGCAAGCTGACCAACGAGGAGCTGATCGCCCTCATCGGCTGACCGGACCTCCCGGATCAGACCGGGCGAGGCAAGGAAGATGCGGAGGTCCCGGAAGCCCCGAAAGAACGGTTCCCGGGGCCTTTCCGGAGAAGGGGAGACTTCGTCCGGCGGTAGACCGGAGGACCGCCGGTCCTCCCGCGCAAATGCCTCACGGCGCGGGGAACGGCCGTGCCGCTCCCCGCGGGAGCCGGTTCCTGCGGACGGGAGGGGGGGATTTCGGAAGGAGTCCCCCGGTGAACGCTCTCTCTCAGCAGTCGGGCGACCCCTTCGGCTCCGGGAAGCTCCCGGTCCAGAAACAGGGCGGCCGCAATGCTCTCACGCCCTGTCAGGCGGAACTCCCGGGCGCACAGGGACACCGCCCGGACATAAAGCCCGAGCGCCTTCCCCTCCGCCTCCCGGACAAGGGAGAAATCGCTCCCGCACCGACGGCAGACGGAACGGCCTCCGATCTCGGCCCGGCAGCCGGGACAACGGTCCAGAATCCCGGAGGGCATTCTCTAGGCTTCGAGATAGAACAGCAGGTCTTCGAGTTCCCGGACGGCCTTCTCCAGCTCCTCCCCCGGACCGTCCATCGCGTCGATCATCCCGGCGACGCGATCGAGCAGGTCTTCGCGGTCCTCCCCGGTCAACGTCTCGAGAAGCCGGTCGGAGCGTTCCCGGAGAGAGCGGATGCGCTCCTGGCGCTCTCCCGGATCGGATCCGGGGCCCGATTCCTCCTCGAACTCCCCCTCTTCCCCCTCCGCGAAAAAGCGGGACACGCGGTCCCGGGACTGGTCGATTTCCTCCTGACCGAATCTGTCGACCGCCCGGTCGATGGCGATCGAACATTCGAGGCCCGTCTCCTTTTCCCGGGCACTGACCTGGAGAAGGCCGTCCAGATCGAGGGAAAAGGAGACGACGACCAGATTCCCGGCCGGGACATCCCGGAGTCCTTCCACATAGAACTGGCCGATCTCGATGTTCCTGAGCGCGTCGGGATCCTCTCCCTGATAGACCGTAATCTCGACCTTCTTCTGTCCGTCGGAGACGGTCCTGAAGGCCTCGCTCCGGGTGACGGGGATGGGGGTGTTCTTCCAGATCACGGGAGCGTAGCACTTGGGATATTCCGTCCCGTCCTCCAAAAAGCCCAGGACGGAGATCCCGAAGGAATAGGGCGTGACGTCGACCAGCACCCGGGGAACCCCTTCCCCGGCGATGACGGCGGCCTGGACGGCGGCGCCCATGGCCACGCACAGGTCCGGATCCACCTCGAACCGCGGCATCTTTCCGAGATCCTCCTCCAGACGGCGAACGATCGCGGGAGTCCGGGTGCTCCCCCCCACCAGAAGGACCTCGTCGATGTCGGAGACGGTCAGGCGGGCGTTCTTGACCGAGATGTGGACCGCATTCAGGGTCTCGTCGATGTAGTCCCCGATCATCTCCTCGTATTCCGTCCGGGAAATCTCGAGCGACAGATGGACCGGAACCCCCTCCTTCTCGAAGAGATACTCCTCCGAAAGAACGGCGAAGGGCTGGGCGGACAGGGCGATCTTGGCCTCTTCCGCCGCCCGGAGGAGGCGAGACATGACGACCGGGTTCCCCCGGAGGTCGGTTCCGTGGAGATCCCGGAGATGGTCCAGGGCGAAATCGACGATCTTCTGGTCGAAGTCGTCCCCTCCGAGATGGTTGTTCCCGTGGCTTGCGAGAACCTCGACGACCTCCCCCTCGATATTGACGACGGAGACGTCGAAGGTCCCTCCCCCCAGATCGTAGACGAGAACCCGGCGGGCGGACTCCATGAGCTTCTCGTAGGAGAGGGCGGCCGCCGTGGGCTCGTTCAGGATCCGGACCACCTCGAGTCCCGCGATCTCACCGGCCTCGCGGGTCGCCTGGCGCTGGGCGTCCGAGAAGTAGGCGGGAACGGTGATCACCGCCTTCCGGACCGGCCGGCCCAGGAACTGTTCGGCCGCCTGCTTGAGCCTTGAGAGGATCATCGCCGAAATTTCCTGGGGAGAATAGCTCTCCTCCCCCATGACGACCTTGGCGAACTCTCCCATCCGCCTCTTGATCGAGCGGACAGTGCGCTCCGGATGGAGGACATACTGGTTCCGGGCCTCCTCCCCCACGAGAAGAGCCCCGTTCTCCCCGATCCCCACCACCGACGGAAGAATGGGGCGGTCCCCCGATACGGGAATCATCTCCATCTTTCCGTTCCTGACCACGGCCACCTCGGAATTCGTGGTCCCCAGATCGATCCCGACGATCAGCTCTTCCATCGTCCCTCCTCTTTCCTTGTCTTGTTCACGACGACCTCGGCGGTTCTGAGCAATGCGCCATCGATGACGAATCCCTTCCGGATTTCCCGGACCACGACCCCCTCAGGCAGACCGGGCACCTCTTCGGCGACGACCGCCCGCATGGTGGCGGGATCCAGGGAAAGACCGACGCACGCCAGCGGACGGACCCGGTAGCGCGCGAGGAAATCGTCCGTCCTCCGAAGGGTCAGGGTCAGTCCCTGGACAAGGCTTTCGAAATGCCGTATCTCTCTTTTTGCCAGGAGCCGGGCGATCGGACCCGAACCCCGGGAGAGAACCGTCTCCGCCCCCGATTCGAGACGGTCCCGGAGATCGAGAACCCCCAGGAGCATCTCCCGCTCCGTCTGGCGCCTGGCGGACGAAGTCTGTTCCCTCGCCCTTTCGAGCTCGGCCAGTAGCCGTTCCTTCTCCTCCTTGAGAAGGTTGGCGAAATTCCGGAGTTCCTGGAGCAGGACCTTCGACTGCCGCGACTCGAGCCGGACCTCGTTTTTCAGGAGGGCCATCTCGGTCAGGAGAGTTCTGAGATCAGGCGGAAGGGTCCCCTCTTCTTCCCCGGAGCCGGGCGGAATTCCGTTGGTCTCCATGAGGTCGAGACACGCCCGGAACTCCAGGACGAGCCGCTCCTTTTCCTCCTCCGTCACTTCTTCCCCAGAATCCGGAAGATCGTCTCCTCCGAGGGTCGGCGGGGCGACGCGAAGGATATTCGGAGCAGACGGAAAAGGTCCTCGGGATCGGGAGGGGTCGCGTCGAACATGGCGTATTCCAGGCGTTTTTTCATGGTTTCGATCGATTCGTAGGCCGCCCGGATCTTCTCGAACCGTTCCCGGTCCCGCTCGGGAGGGCATTCCCGAACGGCGGCCAGATAGGCCGCCCGGATCTCGGAGTCGCCGGAGGTCGGCGCCACACCCAGAATCGCATACGGATTGGTCATCGTTTCCTCCTCTCCTTCGGATCCGTCCTGAAGTCGGAACCGTACCGGATGGCATCGAAAATCTCCTCCACCCGGCGGAGGATTTCCCTCAAGAGAGCCTGGCGGTTCCCGGCATGGCGCCGTTTCATGGCGCGGAGTTCCTTCTCGGCCAGGATCTCCTCTGCAATGTCGAGGACCTCCTCGGCGGCGTCCATCTCGACCGCCAGCCGGAGAGCGCTCAGGAACACCTCCAGGCTTCCGGCTGCGTCCATGTCCGGATCCATGGCTTCTGCCGGATCGAAATCCACGGGCGCGAACATCTTCTCGAGAATGTCCTCGATGGCGGCCGCCGTACGGAGGTCTCCCCTCTGCCTGGCCGTTTCCGAGGCCTCGTCCAGAGCCTCCCCGTCCTTCTCCGAAAGGGAGTCCTCCCCTCCGGAGGCCACCTTCGCCCGGACGGAAAGGAGAGTCAGACGCGGATCCTTCCTGTGGAGCCGCAGTCCGGCCCTTGCAAAATCCCCGGACAATTCGGGTTCCCCATGCACGAGCAGGGCCTCGCAAACGGAGGCGGTCTCCTCCGAGGACAATCCCTTTGCCGGAACCTTCTTCAGGAAGGGTCTCAGGAACGACAATCCCGCCCGGACGCTCCTCTCCTCCGGGACCTCCTCCCCGAGAAGACGCGCCAGGGCAAGGAGGTCCCGGGGAGCAGGGTCTTTGACGGGCAACAGCCCTCCCTCCTTCACCAATTCCTCCCGCGAGAGATTCATCCGGTCGGCCTCCACGGCCAGAAGGTACAGTCCTGCCAGGGGAGGTCCGAACTCCCGGAGAAGCTCGGGAAGGGACGGGACGAAGGGTTTTCCCTCTTTTGCGCTGGCGAGCGCTTCCAGAAGCCGCAGTCTCTTGCGGTCTCTTTCGTCGCGGAGCGCTTCATCCGCCGCCTTGAGCTCCTTGCGGGCCCCCGGAAAAAATCCCTCCCTGACCATCTTTCTGGCCTCGAAAAGATGGGCCCGCCCGACCGTCGTCCGAACCACCGGATCGATGGAATCGAGAAGAAGGAGCCGACGCCCGAGCGTGATGGCCTTTTTGTACGACTTGCTCCGGAAGGCCTGATCCAGGGCGAGCGAAAGGACTTCGGGATCCTCCGGAAAGGCGTCCATTGCGCGGGAAAGATAGACGCCGGAAGACTTGGCGTCGCCCGATGCGCGACAGGCCCTGGAAAGAACGAGAAGGGTGTCGCGGTCGTAGGGATCGTAGTCGAGACTCTTCCTGAGCCAGTCCAGCTCCCGTTCTTCGAGCCGGTCTCTTTCGGGGTCGAACTTCCTGCGCCCTCCGAAGCCCAGGCGGCGCCATATCAGGGCGATCTCCTTTCCCGCGCGGTCGCCCTCGGCCTCGGAAAGTTTCCGGGCGGCATCCTCCCAGAAGGGAATCGCCGAATCCCAATCCCCTTCCTGATCCCGGGCCAGGGCTTTGACCTGGCCGATCTTCCAGGCCGGAAACCCGTTCAGAAGATCGGAAATTGAGGAAAACTTCCTCGGAACGTGGGGAAGGAGCTTCGGGAGGAATGTTTCGGCCAGTCCGGAAGGAAGCGCCTTCCGATGATCGAGGAGAAGCGACAGGAGTCTGTCGGGAGCCCCCCCTCCGGGTTCTGCCAGAGCCGCCGCGAAAGGGACCAGATTTTCGGGACACCCCCACAGGTCGAGGACGAGGCGCCGACCGTCGGGATCCAGGGCCGACAGGGAGGAGAACCGGTCCTCTTCCGGAAGGACCGCCACCCGGACGGCCTTTGCCAGGGAATCGAAAGAGGTGCCCGGCGGGATCCGGCCGATGAGTCCCGCCGCATCTTTGGAGCCGGCCTCGAGGGCGACCAGGGACTTGAGCAGGATCTTCCAGAAGGAGAAGGGGGAGCGGAACGGAATGCTCCCCAGCCTTTCGTCCATCTCTCCGAATTTTCCCTGCCGGTAATGGGCGAGTGACTCGCGCGCCGAATGCAGATCGGCAGAAAACGGATCTCCGGAAGGAAGTCCTGCCAGATCGCTCGGGGGAAGACAAAACAACGCTGCGGCAAACCTTTTCTCGATCTCCGTCCGCACCTCTCCGGAAAGGCCCGGATCCGAGAGGATCCCGAGGATCTCCCGGAAAGCCCCCTTGCCCCTGCGAAGGACCCACTCGAGATAGGGGCCTTCCCAGAGAGGCTTCCCGCAGAATCGGCTCCGGTTTCTCCAGACCTCGAGGGCCTCCTCGACCATCCCCTTTCCGGCAAGCTCCCGGGCGTATCCTTCGCAGGCCCGCGACAGGCCGTCCAGCCATTCGGGCCGACGGTCCTGTTCGACCAGTTTTTTGAAAAGACCGACGGCATCCCGAAACCGCCCACGGCTCAAAAGCGATCCGGCCTCGGCCGTCAGCTTCTCCGGGTCATTTTCGGTTCTCGCGCGACGTCTTCTTCCGTGAGATTTTCGAGTGGACAAGGGAGAGATCCATTTTTTCAGGGACCGGCAAGATCCGCGGAAGACCCGCAGGGGCTACTCGAATTGGGTCATCTTAACATTTTTCCCAAGCGGCTTCCAAAACCTTCGATCTAACCCGAGACTACACCTTTTTTGGGGATTTGTATGCCGACGCCTTCCGCCTCGCCGCCGGGAGGCTCCCCTTACTGTCCGGGGCCTTCTTTTCGGCCGCAGGCCCACCCTCAGCCTCCCGTTCCCCCGCCGGAGAGGAGGTCTTCTTCACGGATCTTTTGGGGCGAGCCTCCCGGAAGACGGTCTTCTTTCCGACCGCAGAAGCCGCTTCCGCTTTCCCGTCCAGCTCCGGCTCCGTCTTCCGGGAGGCCATTCCTTTCCTCCCGTTTTTGGGGGAGACCTCCTTCTTCTTCGCCGGCGCCTTCGGCCCGCCCTCCGATATCCCGGCCGTCGAAGCCGGCCGGTTTTCGGCTTTCCCCGGCAAGGCCGGCGGCTCGACTGCGGCCATTTCGAGACCGAACAGATCCTCGAGGTGGTCGGCGGGGAGTACCTGGGCTCCGGCCGGTCTCTTGTCCGTCTTCGGGGAGAATTCCGCCGCCCGGGTCACCAGATCGCCGGCGTCCACCTGGCGAAGGACGAAGAGAAGGTCGGGGCGCTCGTCCAGCCTCGCCCCGATGCCGTAAAGGGCCGCGGCCACATGCTTGCACATCGAAGCCCAGTCCGGACAGGAGCAGGAAAGACGGATCTCCTTGGGAGAGGGGAAAAGGCCCGTCTTCGGCTGGCAGAGACGCTCCATGACGGCCTTCGAAAATTTGCCCTGCAGGAGCTCCACCAGCGAGGCGATGGAGCCGGTGCACTCCTTGGCAAGTGCCGCCCAACGCTCGCCTGGCAAGGAAAGAATGGCGATCTCGATCATATAGAGCGACGATCCCATCACGGATGCGCGCACCCGGCCCGGCTCGATGGACAGATCTACGACCGATCCGTTGCGGACGTAGGAGCGTCCCCGCGGAAGACGGTTGGCATAGTCGCTGTAGGCCTCCAGATTCTCGCACCAGGCCTTTCCCCAGAAGCTCCGGGCAATGGTCCGGCCCGAGATCTCGACGGGGGACATCTCCCGGCCGGCCTTCTTCGCCTTGGCCTTCTCCCTTTCCGCCTGCGCCCGCCGCTGTGCGGCCGGGACGTAGGGACTCCAGGACCGATCGCTCATGGCCTCATTCTCCGATGGAGTGAATGTCGCGTCTGACCAGGGCGAGGAGTTCCGCGTCGCCGAGCTCGGTCAGGTTCAGTTCCTTCTCCTCGTCGCCCTCTTCGAGGAGCTCCTTCACCAGACTCTGCTTGGACCGGATCAGGTCGTCGATGCGCTCCTCGACGGTCCCCCGGCAGACGAATTTGTGCACCAGGACGTTCCGGTGCTGGCCGATGCGCCAGGCGCGGTCGGTCGCCTGGTTCTCCACCGCCGGGTTCCACCAGCGGTCGAAGTGGATCACGTGGGAGGCGGCGGTCAGATTGAGCCCCGTTCCCCCCGCCTTGATCGACAGGACGAAGAAGGGAATGCGCTCGTCCTCCTGGAAGCGCGCGACCAGCTCCCTGCGTTTGCCGACCGGCGTCCCGCCGTGCAGGACGAGGCCGTCCCGTCCGAAGACGCTCCCCAGGAAAGCCGCCAGAGGCTCCGTCGTCTCCCGGAACTGCGTGAAGACGAGCACCTTTTCCTGTCTGGCGGCGACGGTTTCTGTGATTTCCCGAAGCCTGCCGAACTTGCCGCTGTCCTCCGGGCTCCAGGCCCCGTCGCCCGTCCATTGGGACGGATGGTTGCAGATCTGCTTGAACCGCATCAGAAAGGCCAGGACGAGGCCCTTGCGCTCCATTCCCCCGGACTCTTCAAGAGCGGATTCGAGCTCCTTCACCGCCCGGTCGTAGAGGGCGGCCTGGGAGGGTTTCAGGGAGCACCAGGCGAGGACCTCCGTCTTGTCCGGAAGGTCCTCGATGATCCGCCGGTCGCTCTTCAGACGGCGGAGGATGTAGGGCCTGACCAGCGCGCGGAGCGGCCCGTAGTGGACCATCTCCTTCGTGATCCGCGCGAAGGTCTTCTGGGATCCCAAAAGCCCCGGATGGGTGAAGTCGAAGAGCGACCACAGATCCGAGAGCCGATTTTCCACGGGAGTGCCCGTGAGGGCGATCCGGGCGCGGGCGCGCATCTGCTTGACCGCTTTCGTCTGCCTGGCGACGGGGTTCTTGAGGGACTGGGCCTCGTCGGCCACGACAAGATCCCAGGGAATCTCCAGAAGCTTCGGAAGACGCAGAAGCGACCCGTAGCTCGTCACCACCAGATCGACACCCGAGAGCCTCCCGGCGTCGAGCGCTCGCAGGTCCTCCGGATCCATCCAGGAGGGGTGGGCGACAAGGCAGCGGAGGGAGGGGGCGAAGCGCCGGGCTTCCTGCTGCCAGTTGGCCAGAAGAGAGGCCGGCGCCACGAGCAGGCTGGGGCGCTCCCGTTCGAGCGTCAGCAGAAGCGCGAGAACCTGGATCGTCTTGCCCAGCCCCATGTCGTCGGCCAGGCAGGCGCCCAGCCCCATCCGCGCGAGAAGGTTCAGCCACCGGACGCCCGTCAGCTGATAGGGCCGGAGGGTGGCCTTGAGCGCGGGCCCCGGATCGACTTCGGCGAGAGAGTCCGGAGAGCGCAGCTTCTCGAGCCATTCGGAGAGCCACTTTCCGGAGACGACCTCGGACCATTCCGGGTCGGCGGGCCCGGATCCGTCGACCTCGGCGCCCGCCAGAAGTCGCATGGTCCGGGAAAAGGAGACCCCGTCCTCTCCCGGGACACTCCCGACCCTCTCGAAGCGGGCGAGGAGGGAGGCCAGCCGGTCGCTGTCCACCTCGACCCACTGGCCCCGAACCCACCGCAGGCCTTCCCCGGGCGCGAGAAGGGACTCGATCTCCTCGGGCGTGAGAGTGTGACCGTCAAGGGTCACCCCGACCTGGAAGTCGAGAAGGGCATTCAGGCCGAGCAACGACGGTCCCTTCGCGCCGACGGTCGCGGAGACCTTCGGGCGGAGGGGCTGCCTTGCGGCCCAGGACTTCGGCATGCGCACGACGATTCCGGAGGACTCGAGCTTCGGCACGTCCTTCAGAAAAAGTACGGCCTCCCGGACCCCCCAGCGCAAGGGATGGTAGATCTCCCCCTCTTCGACCATCCGGGCCAGCCATTCGCAGCCTTCCGAGGCCCGTTGGACGGGCAGAAGCAGGGAGAGGAGCTCGGCCTTCCGCTTCCCCCCGGAGAACTCCGCCAGTGCCTGGGCGAGCGGAAGGTGCTGGGCCTTGCCGTGGGCCGAAAGACGCGAGGTATAGGTGGCCAGAAAGGCGAAGGGACATTCCGGATCCTTGCGGTTTTCCGCAAGGTTGAAATGGATGCGTCCGACGAGATTCCAGGCCGGGTGCTTCGCCTTGAGAAAGCTCTGAAGCGACTGGCCGGTCGCGGCCATCTCCCCCTTCGCTCCCTCTTCGACGGCGGCCCAGAGATCGAGGAAAATTTCCGGGGAGAGATACTCTCCGCCCGTCATGGGAGGCGCACTCTGGACCAGTGCCTGGAGGAGCGGCTCATCGGGAGGGGCAACGGCAATAGGCCCGTCTTCCGGGGTCGCGGTCAGGCCCGTCACATAGCGGCGCCCGAAGTCGCGCCAGAAGGACCAGACGGGAGGGAGGGCCGTCGTGACCTCCACCGCTCCCAGGTGCAGCAGACCCTCTCCGGCTCCCCTGTCGAAGGCGGCAACGAGACGCTCCAAAAGCGCCTCGTCCAGAGGGGGCGCATCAGACTCGAAAGCGACCACGAGATGTCTTTTCGGAGTGATCTGCAGAGAAAGAGTCATGAGGCGGGGACTCCATTTTTCAGGCCGCCTCGTCCCAGTCGTAGGAGCTGATGAACTGCTGGAGGCTCCGGACTCGGCCGGGGGCCTCGAGGAGAGCCAGGGCGATCGGCTCGACGCTTTTTCGCTCGATGTTGCTACACAAGCCGGCCAGATAGGCCTGTCCCAGGCGGGAGAGTCGAGCGTCGCCCAGGATGTTCTGGTACCCGTTGTGAAGCTGGACCAGAGACTCGATCAGCCCCTCGATGTCTTGGGGAGTGAGATCGGCGAGAGCGGGGTCGGAAGGGGGGAGATCGGGAAGGACGGCCGGAGAGGGCTTCCAGTGGGAGACGTTCACCGTGACCTCCGGCTCCTTCGCGTCCCGGCGCATGAGGCCCACGTGGGAGCGGAAGACCGGA
>DAIBSV010000520.1 GCA_027415455.1 Nitrospirota bacterium
CCATATCTTATTTTTTTCTTTCTCTAAAATCAATCCTCCTTGAAGGAGGATCCGGTCACGGAAAAGTTTTATCTTTTTGCCTCGAGGGCCAAGATCCGGGTTCCGCTCGATCTTGCCGCCGAAATGCTCCCGTTCGACGCGGCGGCGGGAGAGCTCAGAACGCACTATGCCGGCTTTTTTGACCCGGGGTTCGGGCTCTCCGGGGAAGGGGCGCGGGGAGTTCTGGAGGTGAGACCCCACGACGTTCCCTTTCGGATTGTCGATGGGCAACCGGTCTTCAAGTTGCGCTACGAGCGAATGGAGCGGGAACCGGACATTCCCTACGGACAGGGACTGGGCTCAAACTACACCAACCAGGGACTCAATCTGAGCCGGTATTTCATCAACGACTTTTCCGTGACCGGATCCTCCTTCAAGGAGGATTGATTTTAGAGAAAGAAAAAAATAAGATATTGCAGATGTGCCGTCGTTGATCTGACTCCTCCTTGTTCCCCGGTAGCTCAGTTGGCAGAGCGGGTGACTGTTAATCACCATGTCGCAGGTTCGAGCCCTGCCCGGGGAGCCATTATTCAAGCCAAATCTCAATAAAATTCCTCGAAATAAAATCTGATTTTGCCACCCGATTGTCACCCTGAGAAGAAGAAAAAGTATCCTCGAAGGGATGATGAAAGGCGGTGGCCTATGGCGACATTTCGCAAGCATTCCGGCTCCTGGCAAGCCCTTGTAAAATCTATGGTTAGAACGCATATTTCGCACGTCAAAAAGAGCAGAGAAATGAATTTTTTCGTCTCAAATCCAGGGATTCTTAGACAGTTTT
>DAIBSV010000521.1 GCA_027415455.1 Nitrospirota bacterium
TGCGATCCGGCATGACCACAAGAAACATACCCGCTGATCTCCCTCCCAAGTTCCCATCGTTATTAGTCACAGAAAATGCTGAAAAATGACAAGGCCCGACTCTTCCGGATTATTGCCAATTCTCTCCCTCGTCAAACTCACAACGGAAGAGGTGACCCGTCACTATCGGACCGTCCTCTATCCTCTCCAGGATCGCGTCCTTGATCTCTGCCCCTGGCCAGCCGGATGGGTCCTCTCCGGAGGAACGGCTATTTCCCGCTTCATGGCCAACCACCGCTTTTCGGACGATCTCGGCTTTTTCTTCTACAATGATGATCCTGAATCTTCCGGTCGTCGTCCTTCGAGACCTTCACCCGCTCGGTTGCAAGGCCGCCTCTCATCCCGTAGAATCGCGTCGAAGGAATAACCATGGCCGCATCCATCGAAGCAATAAAACAATTTCTAAAAATTCATTGACAGAAAATCTTGTGAATAAGGGTGAAATGAGCGATCGACGAAAATATTTCATTGATTTACTAAAAGGGGTCGGGATTGGCTCCTTTGTGGCCGGTCTGGTCAAGTTCGAATTCAATCCTGTCCATAAATTGATGGCTTTGACCTTGGTCGGCATGGCGGTTATAATGTGGGTAGTCGGTTATTTTTCAATTAAGGAGACTTGACATGTCAAACTACGAATGGATGCTTGTTGCCCTGGCTTTCGTCAGTCTGGTATTGGGGCTGATGGGTTACGATGCGATCCGGCATGACCACAAGAAACATACCCGCTGATCTCCCTCCCAAGTTCCCATCGTTATTAGTCACAGAAAAT
>DAIBSV010000522.1 GCA_027415455.1 Nitrospirota bacterium
GGTCTGCACCGCCTACTTCGGACTCCACAGGATATTCGACTGGATTCTCGGAAGAAGCCTCGAAACCGCCTCCTTCCCTGACAACGTCCTCCAGGAGGGGATCCTGGTGGCGATCGGTGCCGTCTTCCTGGGTCTCCTGCTCGTCCAGCAGATGCTCCCGAGGATTCTCGGACAGCCTTTCTGGAGGGCCGTCTACGTGCACCTTTACAACGGCTTCTACATCGATATCCTGATCGCCCGGATGGTCGGCGGCCGCCCTCTGGCGGAACAACCCGCAAGACAGCCCCGTCCGTCCCGGCAAAACCACAGCGAGGTGCTTCCATGAAGATCGTCGACAAAAGCGATGCAACCCTGGCCCCGAAGGTGGATGGGGCCTGCAACCTGATCGCCCCCCTCTGGCCCCTCAAGAACTTCGTGGCCGTCAACCCCTATTTCGGCCTGGGAGAGGAGCCGTTCTGGCAGGCCGGGCAGATCCTCAAAAAGGTCGCGGGGACGGGGCTCACCATGTCCCGCGAATACTACCTCGACCAGATCCGGAGCGGACGCATCACCCGCGAGGACATCTCGGAGGCGCTCCGGGATCTGAAAAGTTCCTGGAACCTCGATGCCTTCGACCGGGAAATGGCCAGAAAGGACAGGCCGGAGCCGGCACGTCTCGCGCTTCTGAGCGACGTCCTCGGTTCGGTCGAGCGGCAGGACTGGTCGGCCTTCGTGGTGGAGCGGATCAGCCAGTTCTGCGCCGCCTATTTCGACGAAGGACAGGCGATCTGGCCGTTTCCATGGAAAAAATCCTCGCT
>DAIBSV010000523.1 GCA_027415455.1 Nitrospirota bacterium
TTCCAACACTCATTTTGTAACGGAGATGAAAGGGGACGGGGTCATTTTTTCCACTGCGACTGGCTCCACGGCCTACTCGATGGCGGCCGGAGGCCCCATCCTGCATCCCGAATCCGACGGGATCGTCATGACACCGATCTGTCCTCACACCCTGACGCAACGTCCGATCGTCTTTCCGGGATCGGTCCAACTCGAAACCCTCTTCAAGACGGGTGATACCAACGTCGTTGTCACCTTTGACGGCCAGATCAGTGCCCCATTGCTCAAGGGCGACGTCCTTCAAATTTCCCGGTCAAAATTTGTCACCCGTCTGCTTGTATCGCCTGATCGCAATTATTTTGAAGTCTTGCGTGACAAACTGAGATGGGGAGGAACGTAAACGACCCGCCACTAAACCTGAGAAGCGGTTGTCGTGGGGGCTTTTCCCTAACCTGTCTTGCGACGGGTCGAGAACTCAGGCCGGTTTACGGCGACCTTTGCGATGTTTCTGGCGGCGACGTAATCCGCCAAAGCGGAATACCCACAAGCGATGCAGGAGAAAGACTCCTGGGACTTTCGATTCTTTTTGTCGATACAACCGCATTCCGGACACGTCCGGGAGGTATTCCGGGGATCGACCGTCACAAGAGAAACACCATACATCAGGGACTTGTAGGAGAGAAATCGCCGAAACTGATTGAACGACCAATTGCCCAACCTGTTCCTCTGGCCTTTTCGGGCCGTAACCTCTTCCCGGATTCCCGTCAAATCTTCGACGGCGATTCCGGATCGAGTGCGTTTGGCTTTCAGAC
>DAIBSV010000524.1 GCA_027415455.1 Nitrospirota bacterium
AGTTTTTCGATGGACAGGGGCATGTGGATCTTCAGGTAATACTCCAGGTCGAAATGCCCCCCCTCCTTGTGGGGATACAGTATACTGACGTTGACCAAGGGACTCCTCCTTAAGTTTTGCGGGTTATGTCGGGATTGACTCCGGTTTTCCTGTGGGACCGAAGAGGTATCGGAGAAAGATCTTCTCCCCTTATTTTCGTGGTCAGGATTCGAGGATTTTCTGATAGTGGACGGCGATCTTCCGGTATCCCTCCCTTTTCCAGAAATCCTGGGCCTTCCCGTTTCCAAGATAGCAGTTCAGTTCGCTCGCGATGCAGCCCTGAGATCGCGCATATTCATGCACAAAGGCCAGGAGCCGCCGCCCCACTCCCATCGAACGGAAATCTTCCAGCACGACCACGTTGTCCGGCTCAAGATGCCGTCCCACGTAGTACTTGGTGAGAATCCACATCCCGCAAATGCCGACGAGTCGATCCCCGGAGTACGCCCCGGCGCATCGGTACCCCTGGGACACCATTTCCGAGAGCCGGTCCCGTAGGATTCCTTCCGGAATCGCAGGGTTCAGAATCCTCAATAGGGGAACGATGGAAAAAATGTCGATGTCCGGGATCAGATTGATTGAAATCTCGTTTTGCATCACCTCTCCTGGTTATGCCCGGGGCCAGGATGCAGGCGACGAATCTCCGGAATTCCCGATCGTCTCATCCCCGAATATCTGCCTTGGAGCTTCACGGAAGAAAACGGTCAGAAACGATTCCCCAGTGTTCATCCATGAATATATGGGGC
>DAIBSV010000525.1 GCA_027415455.1 Nitrospirota bacterium
ATTTGGACGCCGGTGAACACCGGCGAAAGTCATCCTGGACTTTTAGCACTTTTTTTTAAGGTGGTTGCAATAGTCTCAAATCACTCCACCAGAGAGATTGATTCAAATACTAGCGCGAGGTCAGGCCGGTGTCAATGTTTTTCTCCGAACCGTTTCCCGACGGCTCGGCACTCTTGAATCCCGCCCGGGTATCTGCTAGGATGACTTTCGCCGGTGTTCACCGGCGTCCAAATGAAGGGGCTGTGGCGCAGTTGGGAGCGCGCAAGACTGGCAGTCTTGAGGTCACGGGTTCGACCCCCGTCAGCTCCACCATATTTCATCAATAGTTAGCCGATTCTCTCCGGATCACAAAAAAGTCATGGTCATCACATGGTCATCACGAGAAGAAAAATTCCCCCCTTTTACCTCGTGGCTATCCACTCCCCCCGGCATCGTGACACGTCACACACAACCTGGAGGGATCGGTTTACCAAGACGCCTCCACCGGGAAAATAATTCTGGCAGATTCATGGGAAGGGGAACCTACAAAACCTACAAAACCTCCCCTCCCCGGTTTTCCGTTCGGGGGTGTTGCTACTGCGGTTTTCGCTACTATTGCGGTTTTTCTCCCCATGGTATATTTTCATTATCCGGATAACATAACCATCAAGAGGGGGGTACCATGGAAGAGAAGAAACAGACGGGAAGGCCCCGGACCCACGGGACGGCCTCGGAGCGGGTGCAGGCCTGGCGGCTCCGGAACCTCCGGAAAGTCTACAGGACGGAGATCCTGCTCTCGGCG
>DAIBSV010000526.1 GCA_027415455.1 Nitrospirota bacterium
ACCGTTGGGCCGATGGGCCCGGCAAGTCTGGCGCCCCCAGGCGGCCCTTCTTGTCGGGGCTCTTCTGTGTCTTCCCGCCCCTCCCGTGGCCGAGGGTTGGCCCCGAAGTGAATGGAACGCGTCGCGATCCCATTCACGGGGAGAATGTCCGTCTCCTCCCCGGAGATCCTTCCCCCTTGGATTCCTGGGGGAACACTACTCTCCTGAGGAAAATCTCGAGGCGATCGATGTGGGTATGATCGATCACGCCCGCCGGAAGATTGACATCGCCATGTACGCCTTCACCGACCGACGAATTGCGGATGCCCTGATCCGCGCGGCGGACCGAGGCGTGCGCATCCGTCTCTACCGGGACAGGACACAAGTCAGGGACCGGGGAGACAAGACCCGCCGCCTTCTCTCCTCTTCCTCCCACGCCAACATCACCGTTCTCGTCAAACACAACTCCTTCCGGAACATCATGCATCTCAAGGCCTATCTGATCGATGGAACCTATCTCCGGACCGGTTCGGCCAACTGGTCTCCACCCGGTGAGGGGGCCCTATGCCGGCGCGGACGAAGGACACACTGGAACCAGCAGGACAACAACCTCTTCATTACCCGAGATCCCCATGAGGTCCGCCATTTCGAGAAGACTTTCGACCGGATTTTCTCCCGAAGCGGATCGCGTCACGGAAATCGACCCTGGAATCCCGCCATGGGACGGCCACGACACAAGAGGAGGGATTGACCACCCCCCCTCAACTCCCTCCCCTTTTCCTCCGAAAAGAATGGTGG
>DAIBSV010000527.1 GCA_027415455.1 Nitrospirota bacterium
TCTTATTCACCTTCGCGCTGGCTGTTGTTTTTCTCCCTTCGGCCTGGGCGGGGGAGGATCTCTCCACACTCCGGTCCAAGGCGGAAGCAGGGGATGCCACCGCACAATACAACCTCGGGTTGCTCTATGAGAACCGCCTACTGGATCCCCAGGACATCTCGAAGGCCGCCTACTGGTTCCGTCTTGCCGCCAAGCAGGGGTATGCCGAGGCCCAGATCAACCTTGGTGTTCTCTACAACGTTAATCGGGATGTTGCGAAGGCTGCCTACTGGTTCCGTCTCGCCGCCAAGCAGGGGTATGTAGACGCACAAAACGACCTCGGGGATCTCTATGCCACCGGCGGCCCGGGGTTGCCGCAGGACTTCTCGAAGGCGGCCTACTGGCACCTTCTCGCAACCGGACATCATTAAAGTCTCTTATTGTCCCTGTCAGGGATGGTTGAAAACCCTCACCTTCAGGTGAAGAAAGATTGGTGAAGTGGACGAAGTCCATGAGCCGTCTTTGGCTTTTTAGGGTGGCAAAGGACGTTCACCGAGTTAAAGTCGTCTTCAAGACGACCCAATGCTGGAGTACCATACAAATCCCTCGCCTTACAGGCGAGGGTTCTTAATTGGCCAGGAATCCGAGCAGGGAGAATCACTGATGACGACAAGGACGTTTTCAACGAAGCGAGCGATCATTTTTCTGTCGACTCACATCTTATTCACCTTCGCGCTGGCTGTTGTTTTTCTCCCTTCGGCCTGGGCGGGGGAGGATCTCTCCACACTCCGGTCC
>DAIBSV010000528.1 GCA_027415455.1 Nitrospirota bacterium
TTTGTTTTTCGCGGTCCCGATCAAGATTGTCGAGGGCCGTGGAGAGGGTCCGGGAGATCTCCTCGAGAAGGGAGACGAGCGGCCCATCGAAAAATCCCACCCGTTCGGCGAAGGCCGAGAGGATGTAGGAAATCTGACCATTGCGGGTGACCGGAAAGGATCCCTGGGACCAGAGGCCGAATTCTATCGCCTTGGCCGACAGAGTTCCCAGACCGATCGATTCGAGCTCCTTGACCAGATTGTGGTGGATGACCGGCTTCTTTTTGACAAGACAGGCCTGGGGACTCAAGTTCCGAAGTTTTTCCCGGGTTTCCGAGTCGGTCCGGTAGGTGAGCTCCCGAAAAAAGGAAACCATGGATTCGGACCGGGCATGGACAGCGACCGGTTTCAGCATGTCGGCCTCGCAATCGACGGCCAGGATCCTCACCAGGTAGAGCATGCCGATTTCGTTGATGATCCGGCAGGTCTCGTCAAAAAGACCCTGTTCGGAAGGTCGCTGGTTCACGAGCCTGTTGATGCCATTTAAGGCGGCATAGAGTTCGGTCACCCTGGAGAGTTTGTCCCGGGACTCTGCATGGATCCGGTCCTCTTCATGGCGGTCGAGCGCCACCCCCAGGATGTTGGCTGCCTCCTCGAGGAGCTGGACGACCCTGTCATGGAACAAGCCCGTCTCTTTGGATGTGACGGTCAGTAAACCGATGACCCTGCCCCTGGAAAAAGAGGGGAACCCCGGGGGGCCCGGA
>DAIBSV010000529.1 GCA_027415455.1 Nitrospirota bacterium
TGGTGGGATTCGTCATGCTGAACGCCACCGGCCAGACGATCAACATCATGACCCTGGGGGGATTGGCCCTGGCCATCGGGCGCTTGGTCGACGACGCCATCGTGGTCCTCGAGAACACCAACCGCCACCTCGAGATGGGGAAGGCTCCCTCCCAGGCGGCCCTCGACGGGGCCGGAGAGGTCGCCATGCCGGTTCTGGCCTCGACGATCGCCACAATGATCGTGTTTTCCCCTGTGCTCTTCCTCCTGGGCAAGGGAAAGTATCTCTTCACCCCCCTGGCTGCAGCCGTCGCCTATTCCATGCTGGCCTCCTACTTCGTCTCCATGACCCTGGTTCCGGTCCTTTCGGCATGGTTTCTGAAGCCGGAGTCGGCCTACAAGAACAGCCGGTCCCTTTTTCGCCGGGGGGTCAATCGGTTCAACGATTATTTCGACAGGTTCAGAAAAATCTACAGGACTTATCTGAAGATCGCCCTTCACCATCGTGGCCCGGTCTCGATCCTGATCTTCCTGGCCTTCGTTGGCTCCTTCTTCCTCTTCTCCCGGATCGGCTCCGAGTATTTTCCTCCCGACGATACCGGGGCCTTCATCATCCAGATGCGTCTGCCGGATGGGAGCCGGATCGAAAAGACCGATGCAGTCAGCGCCCGCGTCGATGCCGCCATCCGCCGGATCATTCCGTCAAAGGACATCGTCCACATCGTGATCAACGAAGGAGTCCGGCCCGGTTGGGATGCCATGT
>DAIBSV010000052.1 GCA_027415455.1 Nitrospirota bacterium
CACGTGCAGGACCTGTTTTCCCTCCTTCAGGATTCGGGAACCATCCGGATGTGCCCCGACGGACATTCCTGGGCGCAGAGTCCGCATCCCTTGCAATAGTCGTAGTCGAAAATGTAGGGAAAGGGAAGATCGGATCTTCCTCCGGTCTTGAGCACGGCCCCGTCCGGACACAGGGTCCAGCAATTGTCGCATTCAAGGCAGTGGCCGCAGGAAAAACACCGGTCCGCCTCCTGCCTGAGAACGGCGAAAGACCCCGTTGTCTCGATTTCAGAGAATCCGTCTCGGGCCTCCGGGGAGACTTCCAGAGGAACATAGGCGGGTCGCTGCTCGAAATAGACCCTGTTGAGGGAGGAATAGGGAATGGGGGAGGGAGGCGTCTTCGGAGAGAGCTCCTTTTTCCGGAGCAGGGCGTCGATCATTCGGGCCCCATGATGGCCGCTGCCCACGGCGTGTGAGACGATTCCCCCGCCCGGACAGGCGTCTCCTCCGGCAAAGATACGGCTCTCTCCTTCGACCTGACCGGTCGGAAGGACGGGAAGCATGGTCCGATTTTGCAGAAGACGTTCGATCCCGGCAGAATCGACCTCCTGCCCCACCGCCGGAATGACCGCATCGGCCTCGAGAACGGTCTCCGTTCCGACAAAGGCCCGGTGCACGGGAGTCTGCCCCTCGAACTCCTTGAGCGCATGGACCAGTTCGACCCCCACGACCCGCTCGTCCCGGAGAATCAGCCTCCCGATGCGCCGTCCGGGATGAATCCGGACCCCCTCCTCGAGAGCCATCCCGACCTCCCGGGAAATGGCCGGCATGACGCCCCGACCGGCTTGGGAAGGGGCTCCTGGGAGTTCCTCGTCCGTCACCACGTGAACCTCACGGGTCCCTGTCCGAAGGAGGGACCGTGCCAGATCGATGGCGGTGTTCCCGCCTCCCACCACGATGGCCCGCTCCCATCGGGGAAGGGTCCCGATATTTCTCAACTCCCACAGGAGGTCGAGGCCATGGTGCAGATCCCCCGGAAGGGCGTGGTCGACGGAATAACCCCGGTTCTTCTGGCGGCCCGGAGCCAGAAACACGGCCTTGAATCCTTCCTCAAGCTCCGCCAGGGAGAGGTCACGCCCCAGCTTCATTCCAGGCCGAAAATCGATCCCCACCGCCAGAACCCGTTCGACCTCCCGGGAGAGGATCTCGCCAGGAAGACGGTAGTCGGGGATGACCCGGCAAGTCCCCCCCGCCTCGGGCAGGGCATCGAACAGGGTGACCCGATAGCCGAAGCGCCGCAATTGGTAGGCGCAAGAAAGGCCGGCAGGACCCGCTCCGACCACCGCGACGGCTTCTTCTCTTTGCTCTCCGTCGAAGCCCGGGTAGGACCATCCTTCCCGAAGGGCCATGTCCCCCAGGAAGCGCTCGACGGAATGGATCGAGATCGCTTCGTCAAAGGCACCCCGATGGCAGGAGGATTCGCAGGGATGGGGGCAGACCCGCCCGGTCACCGCCGGAAGGGGATTCGCGGCGACAAGGGATTCCCATGCCTGCCGGGGACGATCCATGGCAAGATGGTTCAGATAGACGGGGATCTCCTCCTGCGCCGGACAGGCCCCATGGCAGGGGGACGGAGTGGTCGCATACAGGGGACGCTCCAGCCGCCAGGATCCCGTGTGGTTCAAGCGCGCGGTCCCGGGATAGGCGAACCCTCCCGGGGTGACCCGGGGGGGCGGCAGCGGACTCTCTCGCTCTACCCCCATCGGACTCCTCCACGACGGACGGTTCCGGCCCCTCCGGAATCCCGGGAACCCGGATGATCGGCCAGCAGGCCGTAGCGATCGATATTGGCGTCGGCCAGGGCCTGGAGATGCTCGAGCTCCTCCCGCGCCTCCGGGGAGTCCGCCAGAAGGTGGCGAAACCGGATCTGAAGTTCGGCGTACTCCCGGACCGGTCGTGGTTTCCGGATCTTCATGGTCTCGACGACATGTCCACGCTCCATCTCGAGGACCGGGAAGAGTCCGGTCTCAACCGCCAGACGGTCGACCGCGACCGTGAGCGCACTGTCGTGACCCCACCCCAGGGGACAGGGGGAGTGGATCAGGAGAAAGGAGGGACCGTCGACGTCGAGCGCCCGGCGGACCTTGGCCCGGAGATCGGAGGGATAGGCCACTGAGGATGTCGCGGCGTAAGGGATGCCGTGGGCGGCGATGATGCCCAGGAGATCCTTCTTGAAATGGCGCTTCCCCTGCCGGACTTTTCCCGCCGGGGAGGTGTTTGTCCAGGCGCCGTGGGGGGTCGATCCCGAACGCTGGATCCCGGTGTTCATGTAGGCCTCGTTGTCGAAACAGACGAAAAGGACTTCGTGGTTCCGTTCGAGCATCCCGGAAAGGGCCTGGAAGCCGATATCGAAGGTACCCCCGTCCCCGGCAAAAGCCAGAACGCGCGTTTTCCGGCCCTGGGCCCGAAGGGCCACCTCGATTCCGGCGGCGACCGCAGCGGCGTTTTCGAAGAGGGAGTGGATCCAGGGCACGGTCCATGCCGACTGGGGCCATGGAGTCGTAAAGATTTCGAGGCAACCGGTGGCGTTGGCGACGATGACGTCGGGGCCAGCCGCCTCGAGAACGAGCCGGGTCGCAAGGGCCTGACCGCACCCCTGGCAGGCTCCGTGGCCAGGCTCCATTCCGGAGAAGCGCGGCTGGCTCTTGCGGAGCGCCGCCCAGTCGACCGTGGAAGAAAGAGGCTCGGAAGTGGTCATGGATGTCTCCTCAGGAGGGTGCGTGGATGGCGCCAGACGGGGCCGACATGTCGGGCTCTGGAGCGGGGAGCTTCCGGGGATCGAGATCGAAGAAGGAAAAGGCCGGAGGATCTTTCCCGAGAGATTCCAGCATCTCCCGGAAGATCTCTCCCGGAACGTTTCGTCCTCCGAGCCCCACGGAGAGGTTCACGACCCGGGGTGAACCCGGCACTCCGTAAAGGGCCGACCGGATCTCGCGGCCCACAATGCCCCCCGAACCCGGTGAAAGGGCCCGATCGAGGACCACAATATCGGTAAGTCCCGCACAGGCCGTCCGGATCGCATCATCCGGGAAGGGCCGGAAGGAGCGGAGCCTGAGAAGGCGAACGGGCCGACCCAGAAGCCCCCTCTGCCAGGCATCCTTGAGGGTGCCGTAGACAGATCCCATGGCCATGATCGCGACCGTCGCCTCCCGGTCCCCCTCGATCCCTAGAAGGCCTCCGCATTCGCGTCCCACGACGCGGCCAAAGTCGCGGTCGGCCTCCAGAATTTCCCGCAAGGCCGTATCGAAGGCCCGATGCTGGAGAAAGCGCATCTCCGTGAAATACTCGGGGGATACCAGGGTTCCCTGAGAGAGGGGAGCCTCCGACGACAAGGTGCGGGAAAACCGGAACGGAGGGAGAAAGGCGTCGACCTGGACCGCCTCCGGAATGTCGATCGGCTCCAGGGTATGGGTGAGGGTAAAACCGTCCACGCAGACCATCACGGGCAGTTCGGTCCGTTCGGAGATCCGGAAGGCCTGGATCGTCGTGTCCACCGCCTCCTGGTTGTCGGCGCAGTAAAGCTGGATCCATCCAGAATCCCGCACCGCCATGGAGTCCTGGTGATCGTTCCAGATGGAGACCGGAGAGGATACCGCGCGGTTCGCGCAGGTCAGGACGACGGGAATCCTGAGTCCCGAAATGTTGTAGAGAACCTCGCTCATGAGAAGAATGCCCTGGGAGGCGCTGGCGGTATAGGAGCGGGAGCCGGCCGCAGCCGCGCCCAGAACGACCGAGGCGGCCGAGAACTCGCTTTCGACGCTCACGAGCTCCGCCTCAAGGAGGCCGTCCGCGATCAGGCGGGCCAGCCCCTCCACGATGTGGGTCTGGGGGGTGATGGGATAGGCCGCCACGACCTGGGGGCGGCAGAGGGCGACCGCCCGGGCGATCGCCTGGGAGCCCTCGAGGGCCTCACGCATGGACGGACTCCTTCCAGAGGCCCGCGCCGGCCCGGGAGGCTCCGGCCTCGACCAGCGCCAGATTTTTCTTGAGAACCTCCCCGGTAAATCTTTCCGAGAGAGCCCGGACGAGACTGTCGGCCGAGAGGAGGCCCGTGAGGGAAAGAAAAGCCCCCAACAGGGGGACGTTGGGAATCGGACGACCCAGAAGATCCATCGCCAGGCTCGTGGCGGGAATGGAGACGATCCGGACGGAAGGATCGACCAAAACTTCTTCATCCGCCAGCCGGCTCCTGATCCCCTCCGGGGAATCGGGAGAGTTGACGAGAATGGCTCCACCGGGGGCGAGCCCCGCCAGCGTCTCCGGAATCCGAAGAAGACCATGATCCTGCAGGATGAGGTACCGGGGTGCGGTCACCTGGGAGCGGCGAAGGATCGGGGCGGCTTCAATGCGGACGAAGGCGGTGATCGGAGCCCCCCTTCTTTCGGCCCCGAAGCTCGGAAAGGCCTGGGAAAACTGCCCTTCGAAGAAGGCGGCCGTCGCCAGAAGATAAGCGGCCAATACATTCCCCTGTCCGCCCCGTCCATGGATCCGGATTTCGACCACCGTCGCTCCCCTTTACGGAAGTCCGGACAACCCTCGCATCCGGCAAAGAACCCGGAGACACCCGCTCCACTCCGTTTCAGGATACCACTCCAGCCCCCGAATAAAAAGGAGGAAGCTGACAAATGAGGGTTATGGTATTATTTGGAGGTCACAACAATTACCCAGCCACAGGAGCATGCCATGACGGAGGCATCGGGGGGATTTCTTGAAAGGGACCGCTTTGGCCTCCTCTTTGACCTTTTGCGGAATCGGGGGTACCGTCTCGTCGCCCCCCGGGTCCGGGAGGGGACGATCGTTTATGGGGAGATTTCAGGCCCGGAGGATCTTCCCGCGCACGTCCGCGATCTCCAGGGACCGGGATCCTACCGTCTCGAAGAAGGGCATTCCGGTCGCCATTTTGCCTGGGCCAACGGGCCCCAGGCTTTGAAGCCCCTTCTGTTTTCTCCCCGGGAGACCCTCTGGGAATCCCGGCGCGAAGCCGACGGGTCCCTGACCTTTTCCACGTCCGACAATTCCCCTCGCCCACTGGCGGTCATCGGCGTCCGCGCCTGCGATCTCTCGGCCCTTGCGCTTTCGGACCGGCATTTCGGAAAAGGTCCATTCCCGGACCCATCCTACGGCGCCCGGAGGAGAAATCTTTTCCTGGTCGCCGTCGACTGCACCCACCCGGCCGACACCTGCTTCTGCGCCTCGACGGGAGACGGACCCGAGGCCCGCTCGGGATTCGACCTGGCCCTGGGGGAAGTCGACGAGGGTTTTCTGGTCCGTCCGGGATCGGAGAGGGGACGGGAACTTCTAAGGGACCTCCCCCTGTCGGCCTCCGAACCCGTCATGGTGGAGTCCCTCAAAAATCAGATCGAACGGGCCGGACATTCCCAGCGTCGGACCCTCCCGTCAGGTAGCCTCAAAAACGTCCTGGCGGGGCGACCGGATCACCCTCACTGGAACAATCTGGCCGCCCGATGTCTATCCTGCGGCAACTGCACCTCCGTCTGCCCGACCTGCTTCTGCTTTTCGGAGCATGAGGACCCCGCCCTCGACGGCCTTTCGAGCCGGCACCTCCGGCAATGGGATTCCTGCTTCACCCCCGGCCACAGCTATATCCATCCGGCCCCTCTCCGGGGGGAGACCCGCTTCCGCTACCGCCAGTGGCTGACCCACAAGCTCGACTACTGGCACGACCAGTACGGGCGGTCCGGTTGCGTCGGATGCGGACGCTGCGTCAGCTGGTGTCCCGTCGGAATCGACTTTACGGAGGATCTCCCGATCCTTCTGGGCGAGCCCGGTGGAGGCTAACCCACATCGCCCCCGGGCGGCCGTCGTCCGGGAACGGATCGAGGAGGCCCCGGGAATCCTTACCCTGCGGCTCGAGCCCGAAGGGGATTCTTCCCCATTTTCCTTCAACCCTGGCCAGTTCAACATGGTGGGGGTCTTCGGCGTGGGAGAGGTTCCCCTGTCCATTGTCTCCGATCCCTCCGACACCGCCTTTTTCGACCATACGGTCCGGATTGTGGGGCGGGTCACCGGAGCGATGGCCCGTCTGGGTCCGGGAGACCGCGTCTCGATCCGGGGTCCCTTCGGGAACGGGTGGCCCATGGAGGAGGCCCGGGGACGCGACATCGTCCTGATTTCGGGAGGGCTCGGATGCGCCCCCCTGGTCTCGGTCGTGAATTACGTGGCCCGGAGGCGGTCAGACTTCGGTTTGCTCACCGTTCTCCACGGGGTGAAGAATCCGGGGGACATTTTCTGGAAGGACCGCCTGACCCATCTTGACGCCCTCGGGGGAACCCGCGTCTTCCTGTCGAGCGACGTTGGCGGCCCTGGATGGGAGGGAGCGGTCGGACCGGTCACGGAGCTGATACCAAACGTCCCCATCACCACCCTGACAACCGCCAAGATCTGCGGACCGGAACCCATGATGCTGGCCACCGTCAAAAAACTTCTGGCCCAGGGCGTTCCCGAGAACGAACTCTGGGTCAGCATCGAACGGAACATGCAGTGCGCCGCCGGATTCTGCGGCCACTGCCAGCTGGGGGAAATGTTCATCTGCCGAAGCGGTCCTGTCTTCCGATACTCCGAAATCAAAAACCGTCTTGGCATTCGGGGGCTCTGACGATGATGGTATCCACTCCATCCGAACCGAAGGCCGCGTTTTCCCGTCCGAAACCCCGGGTGGCGGTCCTGAAACTCGCCTCCTGCGACGGATGCCAGCTGGCCTTTCTGGGGCTGGGAGAACGCCTGCTCGAACTTGCAGCCGCAGTCGAGCTCATCCATTTCGCCGAAGCGGGCCCCCTCGGCCCCCTGACCGATCTCGACATCACCTTCATCGAGGGCAGCCTTTCGACCCGGGAGGACCTCGAAACGGTACGCTCTGTCCGCAAGGAAACCCGATATCTGGTGACGATCGGGGCCTGCGCCACCTCCGGCGGGATCCAGGCTCTCCGCAATCTGTCATCCCGGGAGGTCCTTTCCGCCGTCTATCCATCTCCCGGATTCATCGATTTCCTCGACCGCTCGACCCCGGTGGCATCGGAGGTTCCTGTCGATCTCGAGCTCTGGGGCTGTCCCGTGACCGGAGACCAGATCCTGGGCGCCCTCCGGTCGCTTCTTTTTGGGGCGATTCCGCCGGTCGAGCACGACAAGGTCTGTCTCGAATGCAAGCGCCGGGGAATTGCCTGCGTGACGGTCGCGAAAGAGATCCCCTGCCTCGGACCGGTGACGCTCACGGGATGCGGGGCGCTCTGTCCGTCCTTCGACCGGGGATGCTACGGGTGTTTCGGTCCGGCCGAAAATCCCGAAACGGCTTCCCTCGCCCAAAGGTTTGCCGGGCTCGGACTCTCGCCGGACGAGATCGCCCGGCGCTTTCTCTTCATCAACAGCAACGCCGGCCCTTTCCTGGAGGAGGGAGAGCGATGGCGGGAAGGGACTTCCCGTGAGCCATGATCTTCTGCGCATTCCGGTCATGGCCCGGGTGGAGGGGAAGGGGGCGCTCGAGGTGACCGTCAGCCAGGGGCGGGTGGATGAGGTCCGGCTTCGCATCTTCGAACCCCCCCGCCTTTTCGAAAAGATCCTCGAAGGACGGGAGTACCGTGAGGTTCCGGATATCGTGGCCAGGATCTGCGGCATCTGCCCCGCCGCTTATCAGCTGACGGCCGTTTCGGCCATCGAAGCCGGATTCGGAATTCACCCCGGGGAGGAGATCGCCCGCTTCCGGAGGATCCTGGCCTGCGGGGAGTGGATCTCAAGCCACAGCCTTCATGTCCATCTTTTGGCAGCGCCGGACTTTATGGGATACGGGGATGTCATGGAATGGGCCCGCCACGACCCCGGGGCCGTGCGGCGGGGATTCGAGCTCCATGCCGTCGGGAACACTCTCATGTCCCTTCTGGGGGGGCGACCGGTCCATCCCGTGGGGGCCTGCGTCGGCGGATTCTTCCGTTTTCCGACCGCGGAAGAGCAGGAGACTTGTGCCGCAAGGGTCCGCGCCGCCCTGCCCCTGGCTTCGGATCTTGTCCGCTGGGCGGCGTCTCTCCCCTATCCGGAAAGTGAGCGCGCCTTTGTGTCGGTCGCCCTGCGCGCCGACGATTCCTACCCAATGAACGAGGGGCGAATCGTGTCAAGCCGGGGACTTTCGATCGGTCCGGCCGACTTCGAAGCACATGTCAGGGAGTTTCAGGTTTCCCATTCGACGGCCTTCCACAGCCATCTCGACGGGGAGCCCTATCTCGTCGGCCCCCTGGCCCGCCTGAACCTGAACGCGGACCGCCTCCCCCCGGAGATTCTTTCCCCGATCGCGGATTCGGGCATCCAGTTCCCCAGCGCCAACATGAACCACAGTCTTCTGGCCCGTGCCATCGAAATCAGGTTTGCCATGGGCGAAGCCCTCGCCCTTCTGGAACTGCCGCAAACCGGAGATCCCTCCGCCCTCCCCGTCCCGATCCGGGAGGGAACCGGTATCGCGGCCACCGAGGCTCCCCGGGGAATTCTCTGGCACCGGTACGACCTGTCCGGGGACGGCCTTGTCCGGAAAGCCCGGATCATTCCTCCGACGAGCCAGAACCAGACCATGATGGAGGCAGACCTTCGGGAATCCCTTGAAAAGGGTGGCCTCGATCGTCCGGGCGAGGCCCTCCGGAGAGAGGCGGAGCGGATCGTCCGGAACTATGACCCATGCATTTCCTGCGCCACACACTTTCTGGACCTGACCGTCCGCAGGAACGATCGGTGAGCCAGCGGATCCGTCTCTACGGGATCGGCTCCCCCTTTCACGACGATCAGGCGGGTCTTCGCTTGGTCGAGTCGATGGTCCGGGACGGCTTTTCTCCGGGGATCGAGGGAGTCATCTTCGACACGAAGCCCCTGGACCGTCCGGGATGGAGTCTGCTAGAGCATCTCCGGGGAACGGATCCCGTGATCCTGGTCGATGCGATGGTCTCCGGAGCATCCCCCGGAACAATCCTCAGGATCGACCCGCGGCAGAACCCGCCCATTGATCCTCAAAAGCTCTCCTCACACTCGATCGGCGTTCTGCCGGTCCTCGCGCTGGGAAGGTCCCTGGGACTTCTCCCCACCTGTCTGCTCCTATACGGCGTCGAGATTGCGCCTTTTTCACCGTCCGAATCACTTCTTCCCCGACGTAATCCCGATGAAGCGGTCTCCATGGCCTTGCGAAAAGCCATTTTGGAGGATCTGCCTTTCCTCCTGTCATCCGGGTCATCCGGGCATGGTTCTTCCGGAAAGCAAGAGGCCGCTCCCCGGTAAAGCAGGCGGCGCCTGAGCACCGGAGATGGAAGACCAGCCCGTTTTAACTTCGACAGAATCATAGGCCAGAAGGAATTCGTTTCCGAAATCGTCCCCGAGAGACCGGACGTGCGACAAGTTCCTTGACAATCACCGCTGGTCCTCTCCCTTGCGGTTTCCGACAATGCCCAGTTATTCCGTCCGGGATGCCCCGATAGTCGAGAGAGGTGGTGTCCTGAACGCACGGCACCAACTGTTGCGCCTTCATCCGTCCGAACATCGCCCTTTCGTGGTCGAAGAATCGGTAGGCCCCCTGGTCTTCGTCCGGTCTCTTCCACAAGCTCAGGAGCCGCAGCCTATGGTTGGATACAGAACTCCTGCAGCAGGATCCGTCCGCGGACATCAAGCCTTGCATCCCCCAGGTCCGCGGAGCCGAACGCCTCTTCCTTCCGTCCAGTCCGAGAGGACGGGAGCGAACGAAGGGAGCGGATACAGGGCCGTTTGGTTTCTTTTTGGAAAATTTTTACATTCCGAAAGGATGACCCGAAAGGGATGTGTCCAGCGCATCCAGGATCGGACAGTCCGAAGTCTGATGGCCCGGAGACCGGCAGCTTTCGAGCAGCTTTTCCAGAGCCGATCGGATGGCAGTCAGCCTTTCGATCTTCTCCGTGGCCACGAGTATCTTGTCTTCCGCCAGTTTCTGGACCGATTGGCAGGGTGTGCCGGGAGTTGTCCGAAGCTCCAGCATTTCCCGGATTTCCAAAAGTGTGAACCCGAGTTCCTTGGCATTCCGGATGAAGGCGAGGCGAACCAGGGTCTCCCTGGTATATTCGCGGTAGCCGGACTCCCGGCGGGATGGTGGCGGGATCAGACCCTGTTTCTCATAAAACCGGATCGTATCGACGCTCGTTCCCGATATTTTGGCCACCTTCCCGATCAAGAGACCCATCGAGACCTTCCCACCTTTCCCTCATGGCCGTCCTATCCTGCACAGCAGGAAAGCTTTTTGACATCCTTGTGAAAGGACTGGGCACACAGCTTCAGACTTTCCACCATGGTCAGATAGGGGAATAGCTGATCTCCGATTTCGCGGACTGTTTTCCCGGCATGGATCGCGAAAGCGGCCGCCTGTATCACCTCACCTCCTTCCGGCGCCAGGATCTGGACACCCAGGAGACGCCCGGTCGTTGCATCCGCCACCATGCGGACCCAACCCCTCGTATCAAAGTTGGCAAGAGCCCGGGGAACCTGATCAAGAGAGACCGTCCGGGTCTCGACCGTAAAACCCCGGCTCCTGGCCTCAGCCTCGCTCAGACCAACCACCGCCACCTGGGGATCGGTGAAAATGACCTCTGGCAGGACGGAAAGATCGAGAGAGACCGTTTCGTCCCCCATCATGTTGATCGCCGCACGGGTTCCTCCGGCCGCCGCCACATAGACGAACTTGGGAAGGTTCGTGCAGTCTCCGACGGCGTAAATGCCCGGTACGTTTGTCTCCAGACGTTCGTTCACCACGATCTCTCCCTTGGGGTTCGTCGACACCCCGGCCTTTTCCAGAGCCAGGTCCCCGGTGTTCGGCGTCCGTCCGGTGGCGACCAGAAGCGCTTCAGCTTCCAGCGTTTCTCCGTCGATCTCCACACGAAACGTGCCATTCTGGTAATCGACCCTTCGGGGTCCCCCCCGGAAGACAAACCGGATCCCTTCCTCTTTCAGGTACCCTTCCAGCCCCTTGCCCAGAACCGGGTCCATCCGGCTCAGAAGATGCCCCTTGCGACCGACGATCGTGACATGGGCCCCCAGACGACGGAAGGACTGTCCGATTTCCGCCGCCACGAATCCGCTCCCCAGAACGATCAGACGTGAAGGCAGCGTCTCAGCGAGCAGGGCGTCCGTCGAAGTCCAGTAGGGAGCCTCCGAAAGCCCCGGAATCTCCGGGAGCGACGGACGCCCACCGGTGGCAACCAGAATGCGGTCGGCCACGAGAGTTGTCTCTCCCCCTCCATTTTCCCGCACGCGAACCGTATGGTCGTCGACAAAAGACGCGCTTCCAGGAAGGAACGTGACCTGGGGCATGTCCCGGAGGAGGCGGGCATACTTCTCTTCCTGCAACGCGAGAACGCGAGCTTCCCGCTGCTTCTTCAGAAGAAGCGGCTCAACTGTGGGATGGACAATCCCGATCCCTTCGAAAGGCTGGACCTGGGGATTCCAGGCATGATGGGCCTGACGGATCAGGATCTTGGACGGAACACAGCCGACGTTGACGCACGTTCCCCCGAGAATACCCCGTTCGACCAGCGTCACCCTTCCTCCCAGCTCCACGATCCGGATGGCCGCGGCAAAAGCGCCGGATCCCGCACCGATGATCACAACAGGACGCCCGGATCCCCCAGACGGGGAAAAGGATGAAAAATCCCCCGTCCGCGCCTGGAGGGGATCGGCCGGGATCAACCGGTATCCGGCCTGCCTGACAGCCTGTTCGAGAGCCCGGATGGAAACATCGTCTTCGACCTGGGCCTCTCCGCCACCCGCAGAATAGGAGACCCCGGCCGACGAGACGCCGGGAGTCTTCCGGAGGGCTTTTTCCACCGTAAGAGCGCAATGGTCACAGGTCATTCCTTCAATCTGAAAGGTCACTTTTTTCATCCTTGGCGCGCATTGGAGACCCGGGCATTCATGCCCGGGAGGAATGCGCCCTCCTTTCTGTCTTGGATATGTGTTGACGCATAGTATTTTCCCGCAGAGAATCTATTCTATGAACTGAACAACCACCAGCTGAAGCTGGTGGGTTCGTATTACGGACTGGAAGTCCGGATACGCGTCGCCTGAAACGACGCGTCCTACTCCCCCTCCATTTTGAAATCGTCATTTGGGCGCGGTTCAAAATGATGTTCCAAATATTGCTGGACCATCTCCTCCGTCATCTGTCCCACGGTCGCACAAAAATACCCCCGCGCCCAAAAATGTTACCCCCAATATTTCTTCCGTAGATGCGGAAAATCCTCAAACAGCTTGCTCGTTGTCCGC
>DAIBSV010000530.1 GCA_027415455.1 Nitrospirota bacterium
AAACACAGGAAATGACAGGACTGAACAGACCGAAAGCCTGAAGCCTCCTTCTTTTTATGAACAAAAAGCGCGCGCCTCCGAATTTTCGTTGATCAGCAAAACCATCGGCTTCACGGATTACGACCTGCAAGCCTACGCCACACAGTGCAAGAACGCCTGCTGGATCGTGGACCACCTCGATGCCCACACGACCCAGAAAATCGGTACACGGGCCTTCAAGGCGGCACAACGCTACCAGTTCCGCACGGGTGGCCACCCACGCTTCAAGTCGAAGTGGAAAGCCCTGGAATCCATGGAAGGCAAGAGCAATGCGGCAGGCCTTCGCTGGCGGGAAGACCACATCGAGTGGAATGGACTCGAGATCAAGGCAATCTACGACCAGAAGGATCCCCATGGCGTCCAGGCCTTTGCCTTGCAAAACCCGGTGAAATACTGTCGCATGGTGCGCCGCAACCTGAATGGCAAGACGCGCTGGTTCGTGCAACGGGTCATCGCCGGGTTCCCGAAATGGAAAGAGAAAAACCCCATCCGGCAGGGCAAAAGCGCCATCGACATCGGCCCGTCCACCATCGCCGCCGTCTCGGAAACCGATGCGTTTCTGGACAAGTTCTGTGCCAACGTGCCCAACCTGCAAAAGGCGATTCGCCGGATTCAGCGGGCCATGGACCGGTCGAAGCGCGGATCGAATAACAATCCGGCTGCCGCTCACCCCATGTCTAAAGCCAGGGGCTTGCGC
>DAIBSV010000531.1 GCA_027415455.1 Nitrospirota bacterium
TTCCAGGAGAAATTCGTGAAATTTGTTAAAAGAATATCATTTAGTTACGATATTTTACGCCATGTTTCTTGAGAGCTTTCAGATCCTCTGGCTTTAGATGCGGATACTGTTAGCATTTGAAGAGCCTTGTGTCCAGTTATAGCGTAATCTTGCATGAAGCATAGGCCCTTCTCAAACGCCCCGAAAACTTGACCGAAAAACAAACGGTCCGCCTTTCCGAATTTCTTAAACTGAATCTGTCGACAGTTCGCGCCTATCTCTTACGGGAGGACTTCCAGCGTTTCTGGTCGTTCACCGATGTAAAAGTCGCCGAATACTTTCTTCATACCTGGTGCAATCGTACCATGCGCTCCGGTCTTGAGCCATGAAGAAAGTGGCCCAAATGACCCGTCGGCACAAGGATCTCATTCTCAATTGGTTCGCCGCGCAAGGCGCACTCTCAAGTGGCTCCGTTGAGGACCTCGGGAGCTTTACGGCCAACGTCTACGAGATGCTGGAGTGGCTGAAGACGTGCCGGGTCCGGAAGGTGGTCATGGAGTCGACGGGGTCTACTGGATCCCGGCGTACGACATCCTGGAGGCGTCGGGATTCGAGGTGACGCTGGTGAACGCCCGCCATGTGAAGAACGTGTCGGGACGGAAGTCGGATGTGATGGACTGCCAGTAAGAGATAGGCGCGAACTGTCGACAGATTCAGTTTAAGAAATTCGGAAAGGCGGACCGTTTGTTTTTCGG
>DAIBSV010000532.1 GCA_027415455.1 Nitrospirota bacterium
GTCGAGGATCGAGACACGGGGATGGAGGATACAGTGTTCCCCGATCCGCACTCCGGCTCCGATCACGCATCCGGCGAAGAGGATCGTCCCAGTCGCGATCTCGGCTCCCTCTTCGACGACACACCCTGGCCTTATCTCCACATTTTCAGCGACGCGAGCGGAAGGATCGATGACCGCCTGGGGGGAGATCCCGTTCTTGGGTGTAGGAAGAGGAAAGAAGTGCTGAAGGAGAAGGGCCATCGCCAGGTAGGGAGAGGGAACGATAATCTGGGGAATGGAGGCTTCCGGAAGGATTTCCGGAACCAGGATGGCTCCGGCCCTGAGGGCCGGAACCGCTTTCCTGTACTTGGGATTGGCAAGAAATGTCAGGTCGTTCGGACCGGCCTCGTTCATGGGGCGGATGGAGCGGATCTCCCCCTTGCCGTCGGAGCCCACCAGAACTCCGCCAACCTGATCGGCGATCTTGGATAGTGTGATCACGGGAGCTCCTTCCGTTCTGCCGGACTCCGACCTCACGACGGCGTGGCTGAATCCTTACTGGTTCGAATGCTCGTTGACATACTTGATCACCGACTGCGTGATGTCGGCATCAGGATTGATGAAGAGAAACCGCGGGGACTGGAAGGGAGGCGGATAGGGTCCCAGGGGAACGCGCAGGGGAATGGAGGCTTCCGGAAGGATTTCCGGAACCAGGATGGCTCCGGCCCTGAGGGCCGGAACCGCTTTCCTGTAC
>DAIBSV010000533.1 GCA_027415455.1 Nitrospirota bacterium
GACGGTTTGCCGGATCCCCGAGAGCGGGCAAGACGCGGCTCTTTTCGCCTGCCACCGAATCACGGGGAGGGCATTGCCTGTAGCGGCCACCTGGTGGGGAAACCGGCTCGCCTACCTGTTTCCTCCCGGAGGGATCGGCAAAAAGATGGAGAACCGATGGGTCTTGGCAACCGTCAATCCGGCGATTCTTTTTTCATCCATCGAAAGGCTTCGGTCCGGAGATGTGTTCGATTTTGCCGGACTTCTTCGCGAAAAGGGAATCTTGTTGGCCTTGCCGGCGGGAGCCCATCCCAGGTTTCGCACCCTTTCGGAGGATGGTCGGAACCTGATCCTGTTCGGGCGCGACCATCTCTACCGGATTGTCCCGGGAAGCTGATCGGGGCAATCCACGAGACATGACCAAATCTGCCGCGCAAGCCCCTGGCTTTAAACGGGTATCTGAATTCTGTGATTGATTTAGGTTCAGATCTCCCCTTTCTCGATCAAGTACAGAAGTGTTGATATATCCACTCCCTGACTGATTTCCTCCGGTTCGATTTCTGTTGATGGCAAGCCATATCCCAATTCAAGTTCCTTTTCTTTCGGTCTCGGGAATGGCTTCATCTTGTGGGCTCCATGCCGGACGAAGAGGATCCGGGCCCGGAGCACGTCGAAGCTGTATCCCCGTCCCATCCGCTGAACCGCCCGGATCAGGTTGTTCGACGACTCCGTGCAGGCATTCGTGACCCGGTGC
>DAIBSV010000534.1 GCA_027415455.1 Nitrospirota bacterium
TGAAAGAAACGGGGTATTCTCCGGAAGAGCTGGGGAAACAGATCGGGCTTTCGGGAATGACCCTTCGACGCTGGATGAAAAAAGGGGGTGAAACTTCCATTCCTGCGGTCTACGTTCCGGCGATCCGGGAAACGTGTCTCCGCCTGATCTCGGAAGGCAGGCTGGACCCGACCAGCGAAGCGATTCAGTCGCTTCTCGCCTCTGCCCTTCCCTCCGGAGATTATGCCGCCGCCATCCAGAATCTCGGGCTCGATGCCGATTTTGGAGAGGACCGCACCATCTCGGGAGACAGGATTCTGACCGGACTGGTCCAGATCGGAGCCCAGTCGAAAAAGCAGGCCGATGTCGAGAAAAATTCCGGCAAGGTCTTTTCCTTCAAGGAAATGGGCAAGGACTGGTCCGAACGGATATCGGCCCTCTGGGCCATCATTCATTCCGACACGGTCTCGCTTCCCGAAAAATTCATCGCATATGGAGCTCTTTTTTACCTTTTGACCCCTATCGACTTCATTCCCGACACCGTCCCCTTTCTGGGACTGATGGACGACTTTGCCGTGCTGGGTCTGGCCGCCGCCTACTACGCCCGGCTTTTGCGGCTCCGGAATGATGACATATCAATTTGACGTTCGTTTCAGGAAGGAATCGTTCCCATGACTCGAAAAGTGGTGTCACTCGCCCTCGGAACACTGACCCTTATCCTGTCCGCCTGCGCGGCCACGACAGAACCGGCCGT
>DAIBSV010000535.1 GCA_027415455.1 Nitrospirota bacterium
GGAAAAGGCCGGACTTTCCGGAGTGGTCTGGCATACTCTCCGCCATACCTTCTGTTCCCGTCTGGTTCAGGCGGGAATCCCCTTGACCACCGTTCAAAAGCTGGCCGGGCACAAGGACTACACCACCACCTTGATCTATGCCCATCTCTCCCCCGGCCATCTTCATGACGCAGTCGAGATTCTGGACAAGGAGACGAAAAAGACAGTTTCTGAATCCGAACCGGCACCAATTCCGGCACCGGCACTGATTTGAAATATGGGATAATCTTCTGGGAATGGCTCTGGTATTGCTGCGCCCGGCAGGAGTTGAACCTGCGACCTTCAGATTCGTAGTCTGACAGCAAGACCTCCCCACAGATTCCTGGACGTTCTTTTTTGTTGACATAACAAGTGAATAGAGATATTCTCCCTCTTGGGTCATCGCCTCTTTGTACCCCGAAATTGCCCAATATTTCCCTAAAATGATGACCCGGTGATGACCCGAAATGAACCGATGAGCGAGGACCAGAGCCAAAACCTCATTTTCAACGATGACCCGGGAGGCAAGATGGAAAAATCTCCGGAAGGTTCTGCACCTGCTAATTCTGCGGTTATTGCTACCGATGGGAAGATCCGCTTCACGAAAGCTTTCATCGAATCCCTGCCCTCCCCCCAAAAAGGGAAGCGCATGGAATACCAGGACGACGAGGGCTTTCTTCGCCTCCGGATCACCGACGCGGGAACCAGGACCT
>DAIBSV010000536.1 GCA_027415455.1 Nitrospirota bacterium
TTCCGGATCTTCAGGTCCTCGACGTAGACGACGGCTTGGGTTTCGCTCATCGCCGTCGAGGTCTTGTGGAGAAAATCCCGACGCATGTTGGCCACCCGCTCATGGGCTCTCGCCACGCGACGCTTCTGCTTGGCGAAGTTCCGGCTCTTCGGTCCCTTCCGGTATTTCCGGGAGAGTTTTCGCTGTTCCCAGCGGAGCCGTTTTTCGGCCCGTTTCATGGCCCGGACAAGATCCTCGTCCGGGTGGAGACGGGCACCGTTTGACAGTCTGGCAAAAGATACCACCCCGAGATCCAGTCCGATCTCGGCTCCGGAACGTCCCGTTCCGTCTGAAGGGAGACGGCCCACCGTCCGGCCTTGCCGGTCACGGTGGCGTTCCGAAGCTCCCCCTCGATCTGCCGGGAGACCCGGACCTTGACCCATCCGACCTTCGGGAGAAAGATCCGGGGAAGGAGATTCCGTCCCTCCGCATCCCGGGTCGCAAGATCGAGCGTCACCTGGAGGGGATCGGGATACCGGAGGGAATCCCCCTCGCCCTTCCTTTTGGACCTCGGGAAGCGCTTCGGGTTTCTCCGGTCCAAGGCTTCCCAAATGGCCCGGTCGAGGTTCCTGAGGGTCTGCTGCTGGGGCTGCGAGGGACCGTTTGCGAGAAAGCCGTACTCCTCGCTCGAGCGCCACAGGGTCAGGAGCTTGGCCAGGTCCCCGTAGGCCAGGAGAGGCATCCCGGCTTCG
>DAIBSV010000537.1 GCA_027415455.1 Nitrospirota bacterium
CCGGTCTGGATGTCCCCCGCCAGGAAATTGGAGAGAAGGAAGGGCCCTTGCCCGGGAACGGATTTCCCGGAGCGGCTTTCGGCCCCCATCAGATTCTTTCCATTCCAACGGAGAAATCGCGTCCCTCCCACCGGGAGGATTCCGTCCAGAAGAAGGTGAAAAAGAGCGGAATGTCCTGTCCTGCCCCGATCAGGATATCGACATACCCGCAGCCGAGGTCGACCAGAAAGAGTGCCTCCCGGTCCTCGTGGGTCTTCCAGCCGTCCAGGGAATAGCGAAGACGAAAGGGAGCGAGCCCCAGAATGCGAAGGGTCTGCCCCGGACGCATCCGTCGGAGCTGGCGGTTGAACTTCCAGATTTCGAGATCCTTGCGGCCCCGCCCTTTTTCGTAGCGACTTGCCACGGAAGGAAGCTGGTCGAATATGGCGCCGTCATGAACCGACCGCAGGAGGCGGATATATTCCGCGTGGGCCCATGCCAAGGGGTTGGCCGCTCCGGTCGCCCTCCCGAAGCGACAGGAGGAGCGGGTGAGATCGGGGCTGTCCCAGACCTGTTCGGGAATCAGGCCGCAAGCGGTCGAGAACCCCTCCATGGCCCGAAGATACGGGCCCGGATCCCGCCCCGCAGCCAGTTCGTAGTGCCCCCTCTCCCCCGTCAGAAGCGGCCAGGCCCGGCCCCGGCCCCACCCGAGATAGGGGCCGCCGTCCTCCCGCTGGCCGTACCCATCAT
>DAIBSV010000538.1 GCA_027415455.1 Nitrospirota bacterium
TCGAGGGTCCACATGGCGGGGGTCTTCGAGGTCCGGGGAGACAGGAGGAGAAGCGCCTTCCTCTGGTAAAGGGTCTTCAGGAGCGCGTCATCCACCAGGTAATCCGAGACGAAGCGCTGAAGGTTCCGGACGCCGTGGGACCCTTCCAGGAACAGGGCGATGGGTTCGATGCTCTTTCGGCCCAGATCGGACAGAAGTCCCAGGGTGTAAAGATGGGAATAGCGGCGTGTTTCCGCTTTCCTGAACGCGGGAGCGAAGTCCTGGCAGAAGCGCTCGGTCTCCCGGGCGATCGTCTGCAGATCCTGCTCGTCGAGGACCTCGTCTTTTTCGAGAAGGGCGGGGTCCACATGGTAGGACTCGGGAAGGACGATCCGGACCGGAGGGGGAGCGGGCGTCTCCTTGGGAAGCCTGGGCTCCTTGGGAGGAGGCGGTGTCTTCTCCTTGCGGGGGCGCCGGACAACGGGATCGGGAGGCGGCAGGAGACCGGCCTGGATGCGGAAGTCCGGCGCCAGGGTGTAAAGGTACACATCCTTGACCTTCCCGTGTCGGGCGTAATGCTTGGGACCTTTGCGCGTCCGGGAGAACCCCTTGCTCTGTCCCAGGCGGACGAAGCCCGCCGCCCGATAGCTGGCTCCCGAGTGGTGGGCGGGATCGATGTAGCTCTCAGTAGACTGATGGTCATATTCCGGAGAGTGGCCATGACATGGGCTCCGTTTCCGGTTCGGGTC
>DAIBSV010000539.1 GCA_027415455.1 Nitrospirota bacterium
GGAAGAGACTGTCGGGAAATCGGTACGACCTGGCACTCCTGGGACATCGGGACAGAAGATACCGAATCCTCATTCCTCCCGGCAGATGTCGCGAAATTCGCAGGTTCGGAAAAATTGAGGGAAGAGCCATCCCCGTCTCCGGACGCTACCACGGAGACGAGTATCTGAGACTTCTCTCCGGCATCGACGACTTCTCCATGCCCGTCTTTTCCTTCCCGCCCCTTGACCTTCCGGGCCTCGATCCCGTTCTGGAAGAAATCCTGGGTCCCAAGAACAGGCCCTGGATCCTTCTCTTCCCGGGAAGTGCGAAAAACCATCTGCGGGAGGACCCTCTGAGACGATGGCCGATCCGGCATTATGTCGAACTGGCGGACCGAATGACCGCCAGGGGATACGCCGTGATCGTCTCCGGAGCCAAGTCGGATCTCTGGGTCCGGGACTATTTCAAGGAATCGAAGGTCACGGATCTGATCGGGATGACGGATCTGACGGCCCTGATGGGAGTGATCTCCCGCGCCGACGTGGTCGTCGCCCACGATTCGGGCCCTCTTCATCTGGCCCTTCTTCTCATGAGACCCCTGCTGGCCCTGTTTGGTCCGACCGATCCGAAAGAACGGCTTCCCCGCCAAAAAAGCTCCTCGGTGCTCCCGATCTGGAAATCCCAGGAGCTTCCCTGTTCCCCTTGCTACGACGGGGTGACCTATGCCCCCTGCCGGCAGAA
>DAIBSV010000053.1 GCA_027415455.1 Nitrospirota bacterium
TGCGCCAACCGGAAGGAGGCTGACGAACCGATTCCGGGCGTAGGGACGTCCGCCCGACGTGGACTAGGGACAGGCCCCCGCCTTCCCGCTTAGAGCCGTTCTGACCGTACGTTCGCCTCCGCGTTCGGGGCTGTTCGGGGGCGTTCGCGTTCGGGGGCTGTTCGGGGGCGTTCGCGTTCGGGGGCTGTTCGGGGGCGTTCGCGTTCGCGTTCGGAGGTGTTCAGGGGCGTTCACGGTCAGACATCTAACCGTGGTTCGGGGGGGGCTACGCGCGCGCGCGTAACGCGCGCGCGCGCGCGCGACCCCGAACGCGAACGAACGAACGAACGCACGCACGCACGCACGGTTCTGTAGCGTTATCGATCCGAAACGGGCCCCGTCCCCCAGAGGTCCTGGGCTGGGTTGACCCTTTGCGAACGGCTATACCGGTCTCCCGCTCCGGGATGGGCTGCTCATGAACGGGCGGTCGTCCCTGCAATCGAATGCAGGATTCGTATCTCTGTGGAGTGCGCGCGTTGTCTCGCGCTTCGGCTCCGCCCTTGGGTACGTTGTCCTCATCTGGTATGTCTTCGCCGAGACGGGCTCGGCGCTCGCCGTGGTCTATGTGGGACTCGCGGAGTTCCTCCCTACGGTCGCTTTCGCGTTGTTCTCCGGTGCTCTCGTGGACCGATACCGCCGACGCACGGTAGTGATGCTCTCTGCCCTCGCCCGTAGCGCTGCGATGGGAGCCCTTGTGCTGGCCCTCTACCTCCTCGGCTTCAACCTGCCCATCATCGTGCTCGCTTCCGCCGTTTTCGCGGTCTGCGCTACGTTCTTCGGCCCAGGGAGTCAAGCGCTATTGTCGGAGATTGTCGCTCGCGAGGACCTGGATCGGGCCAACGGGATCTTCGAATCTTCCGAGTCGATCGTGGGCATCGTGGGAAGCGCGCTGGCGGGCATCCTCGTGCTCACGGTGGGGGCGATTCCGAGCCTGGGGGTGGACGCGGCTGCGTATCTGGTCGCGGCCCTCTTCATCGCCTCGATTGCCGGAACCATCGCCGCCAAGGGACCGACGGCCGAGACCGAGAGAGTCCTCCCTCAAGTGAAGGAAGGGCTCTCCTATCTTCGACGGGCGACCGGGCTCCTCGAGCTCACGGTGGTCGCTCTCGTGTCCAACTTCCTGTTCTCCATCGTCCTCACGTTCCTCGTCGTGTACACGGCGCGGTCGCTCCACGGGACGGCCCTCGTCTATGGGGGGCTGGAAGCACTCCTTGCGGCCGGCTGGGGCATTGGCGGCCTCTTGGTCGGTCGCCTACGCCTCACCCGTTACACCGGCAAACTCTGGGCTCTAACCGGGCTGATCGAAGGGGTTGCGGTATTGTTGCTCGTCTTGCTGCCGTCGCTGTCGGTGGCCTTCCCGTTGCTCTTCGTTACCGGCGTCTGGCAGGGAATCCTGAACGTTACCTGGCTCAGCTCGGCGCAGGCCCTCGTTCCGCACAAGCTTCAGGGGCGATACTTTGCGACCGACACTGCGATCAGCTACGCGGCGATTCCCGCGTCGCAAGTCCTGGGCGGCATCCTCATCGTGGTCTCGGGCCTTTCGAATACCTTCCTGTTCGTGGCGATCGGTTCCCTGGTCGCCGGAGCCGGGTATCTTTCCATGAGTGCGTTGAGGAAGTTCGGATACGACCCCCGGACACGTCTCAGCCCGGAACCCTCGGAATCTTCTCCCTGACATGCGGTCAACTTACCCCTTTCGGAAATGCTCGATCTCAGTGGCAGTGTGTGAGAATCGAAGGGTGATGGGGGAACCTGGAGATTCCGGGCTCAGGGCCGTTGATCATCGGGCTCGGACGGGAACTCTTCCGCGCCAACCGGAAGGAGGCTGACGAACCGATTCCGGGCGCGGGGCCGTCCGCCCGACGTGGACTAGGGATCGGCCCCGCGCTTTCTACTTCTGTCCCGTTGATTGTCCCATGTCCCATTGTCCCATTGTCCCATGTCCCAAGCCGTCCACGATTGAAGCTTCAATCGTGGTTCTCGGGTTTTAACCCCCCTACGGGGGGTTAAGGGTTCCAACCGGACGGACGGACGGACGCCCGGACGCCGGACGGACGCCCGGACGGGACAAATGGGACACGGACGAGGGACCCGTTTATAAACGAGCCTCATTTGTCCCGTTCCCGAGGGTTCTGTTTAGCTGGCGGACGAATCGGGCGAGCCGACGGGACAATCGACGGGACATTCTGACGAGAATCGGCGTCAGCCACCCACACGTAAGAATCCAAATGTCCCACCGTCGAGCGACAGTCCGCCGCCGTCGGACAGCCCCCATGGGACAAACGGGACAACGGGACATGGGACAGACGGGACACGTGGGACAACGGGACAATCGAAAGGCTCGCCTTGTTCGCCGTGGCCCTTGACGTGGATGTCACGGCCTGCTACGCCATCACGGGCAGCCTGGAGAGCGAGGTTCGTTTCATGGCGGATTCCTACGGGATCACGATCCTGGAATCCACATGCTGACGAGCCCGGCCTCAGTACGCCCGAGGCGAGTCAGGGGCCCTGCGCCATTCGCCGGCTCCTTACGGGTGGTTTGCCACCCTGGGGGTGGGCTCGAAGTCCTGCGTTAGGCCCCTCCACCGCTCCCTTCGTCGTCACTTTCAACCTGCGGGCTTCAGGATTGGATCTGATGACTTCCTCAAACCCATCGGTGCCCCTCCCTTCTCGGGGTTGGCGCTTACTCAGGAAGCGTCAGCGACAGCCTCCCAAGGTCAGAAGTTAGGGCAGGCTTCGATCAAGGGCCGGAGAATCTTGTCGTGCTCCTCGAGGTACGCGTTTAGGGCGTCCTTCGCGTCAGTAACGGTGGGGTCCCCGTCTGTGATCCTCATCTCAACCACTGCCTCTGCGTAGGTCACGGCGCAAGCCTCCGCCGAACGTCGCATAAATTCGGTGTCCGTCTTCTCGAGTCCACCGAAGTCCGGATGATCCTGATTGATAGTGAACGTCCCCTCACCGTCGAAGTACGCTCGAGGGCTCGGAGTTCCAAGGCCCAGATAGACGACCCGAAGGGACCGGCCGGCCTGAGCGTTCTTGGGCCCACGTCGCTTCTCAGTTGCCGTCTCACCGGAAGGGTCAACGCGGCCCGAAATCGAGGCGGAGGTCCCGGGCGCTTTACCGCCTGTTCCTTCGTTGTGGCCAGGCCCCGCAATCACGATATCGCCCTCGGCGTCCTTCGAGACTGCGATCTGCCCAGACGGGTCAGGTACGTACACTGGGTCCCCTTTCCCTTCATCATCGGGCGCGCCGCCGCTTAATGATCCACCTCCGGGAAACGGCGCGAGCGGGTTCGCTTTTGGAAGCTTCATCCGTGTCGCATAGTCGCGCATGAAGGTCTGATACTGTTGATTGAGGACGTGCTCGAGAGTTCCCGAGATTGCGTCGAGTACGGCCTTGTCGCGCGCGTCGATAGACGAGAGGAGTTTTTGCTCAACCGCCTCTTTGAAGCCGTCCAAGCATTCGTCGAGCCAAGGAAGCAGAGCCTCGACTCGTTCGGATTCTCGGTTCATCTGGAGCCTGCGCGCCTGGGTCGTCGCGGGCCTGCCCTGAGTGTCAGGGAGGTCAAGCAACGGGACGTCAATCTCGCCGATGATCCGCTTGTCGACTACTGTCCGCCGCTTCGAGACGTTCATGTAACCGGCTTCCAGAACGGCCCCTCCCACGCTTGTGACCATGATTCCGCTCTCCTGCTTCGGGAGATCGAAATCTGTGGCTGATAGATGGAGAGTCACCGACCCGATCTGGGCAGACAGCGCTGGAGGGCTCGCGTAATCGCGGTCGAGGATTGTCGGCGGATGCTCACGAATCAGGCGAACGCCCCTCCCCGGTCGCTTCTCCCAGATCAGTTGATTGTGGTCCAGCATTCGCATGAAAAACCGGATCAAGTTTCGGACAACCGCGTCTTCGTCAGTTAGAAGGCCGATACCGGATACGCGGACCCGAGTGCCATTTTGCGGAGCTGTGGGGTCCACTTTCGCTTCTGCCACCGTGTGGTCCAGCGGAAGACTCTCGCAGGGATAGACGGAATCTAGGGCCAAGAGTCGTTCTTTGCTCAATCGGAACTCGTTCGCGACCCCGTTCTTGACCGTATAGATTGAGAGTTCGCTGCCGACCCCGAAGGCAGCAGCTTTTCCTGTGCCGTTCCGTCCTCGGCCGGCCTCTCCCCTCAAGCGATTTTCGTTCGGTGCGTGCATTGTGAAGAACCGTTGCAAGTCAGCGAGGTCCATGCCTGCACCATTGGGGAAATCTTCCACCTCGTACCACTTCGAGCTGCCATCTCGTCCGAACCGGATCGTGACGAATGCAGGGGCAAGTTTGTCGCGTTTGTACTCGAAGGAGTTCCAGATGTACTCCGCCATCGACCTCGAGACGTCGCCGAATTCTGCCGCTGTTGCCAACACTGCCCTCGGGACATGCGCCCCACCTGTGACCGCTTGCATGGTTAGATCTGGACCTCTCCCGTGAGGATCTTCTTGTAATCCTCCCCGAAGGATTGATCCAGAAACTTCAGGAATCTCGTGACCTCCGCATCGCTGGAGGTCGCTTCGAGGACCCGGTCTCGCGCGTCGATGTATGCTGGGCGGGGCGTTCGGGGCCCGATTCCGAACGACGTGAGGAACGTCTGGAGGCCAATCTCCCGCCTCGAGGCCGAAGGGTCACGAATCCACCTCGCGAAACCGTCAGTTCCTCGCACGCGGTTGGCGAGGGCTCGCTTCGCGTCATCTTCGGTCTTGACTACTCCTCGAGGAGTCTTGGTCGTCCCCAACTCCGAGGCTTCGTTCCGTTTGACCCAGAGACGGAGGCGCTCGCGGTTGGTGAGCCACCACGTCGCGCCCTCTTCCGTGAGTCGCCACTTCGTAACTTGTCCATCGCGCGTTTGGGAAGCAAGAGGGACGTCACTATCCAAGCCGAAGGGCCTCGAATGTTTCGTCTTCACCAAGTCGGTCAGCTGGACTCGGACAGCATCCACGTCAGGGTAGTCAGGATACTTTTGAAAACCAAAGTAGCTGGAGTAAGCCCGGAACGCATAGACCGCGACGTCCAACTTATCCACATACTCCTGGTCGCCGCCGCACTCACCCAACGCCCAAGCAACAAGCATGGTCTTGCTGGGTTTCGACCCCTCCGACGTTCTCTCCTCGGGACCGCTCGGCATCATGATCACCGCTCCCTGTAGGCAAGAACGTCAACCTGGCCTGCCGAGTTTGCAGCAGGTACGTACTTCCAAGATCGGAAGGTTCCTGCCCTCACAGGGGCATCGGTCGCATCCTTCCACTGGCCCCCCACGGCCGCCTCGATGTCCCTCTTCGCTTCCCTGATGCAATACCACACTCTCCGAAGGTCTGCTGCATCCGCCGGCTCCATGGGCGAGAGTTGGCGCCCGAAGAATCTCATGCAAACATCTGATGTGGAGACGCTGGGAGCCCCTCCGAGGACTCGTTGGATCAGGAACCTCCGAACGTTTCCCGTGGTGAGTTCGGGCTGCTCGACGAGATCCATGCCTTCCGGCCACGCTCCTTGAATCAGCTCGGTAAGGCTCGCCGTTGGTCTGGCTTCCACGTCCTTCTCGAGGCTCGCCTCGAGCCTCGCTCGACCCCTACGCGAGTTGGTCGCTAACTCACGTAGGATCGCCGTCCGCTGGAGATCGAGCAGGCGATGAAGCTCCTGGACGGTAAGTTCCACCGAGACGGTTTCGCCCTTGACCCGGGTACGAAGCGTCGCCATCACTCCACACCACACCTAACTGCCATATAAGTATGTCGTAGTGCAGTTGCACTTCTACCACCTGACTGGCAGTCCCCTTGACCTCGAGGATGTCCCGCTCCACCTGGCCAGACACTCTCGTGAGCTCTAGATCGGGGGGTCCGGCCCGCGAATCACGCCTGCTAGCCGGGCGATCCAGTCGATGGCTCGCGCGAGTGTTTCTCTACGTCCAACCTGGAGGACTCTCCTTCGCTCACTTCATGCTTCGTAGGAGGCGGACCTTGTTACGCAGCGACCGTGGACCGAAATCGCTCCGAGTACGCAGCGGGTGCGTTTGGCGCTCGAGCCTACCCCACCCCCCCCCTTTGGCTATGCTCCAAACTGACTGGGAGAGGGGTTTATTGATAGAGATCCCGTGCGGGATTGTATGCCGAAGAGGAAACTCGCCAAACGTAGGACGTCAATCGAGGAGCATTTGGCCTGCCCCTACTGCAAAGGTGAGTTAGTCCTCTGGGTCGAGTTGGGAAAGGGACGGAGGCGCGGAATCAGAAGCAGCCCTCGGAGCAGGGAAGGGTAGGCGTCCGGGACAAAGCGCGCCTTTCGCTCGTGGGCTCGTCAGGACAGTTCACTCAGGTGAGACCGTAGCACCGAGTTTCTCGAATGGAATCGAAACCGCTGCGAGGGTCCTCGCGACCAAATCGAGCTCTAGTGAGTTGTCCCCGCTTGCTCCCGGCTCTTCCTGGATTCGCTTCCGAAGCTCCTCAGCTTTCCTGAGCACGAGATAGTAGGCAACCCCTGAAACGTAACGGTCCTCGATTGCTTTGAGGAGGTCCTTATCCCCCCCATGTAGCCTCGCAGCACCCTTGAGGTGGGCATTATCCATGTTCACGTAGATTCCCGGCTCAGTGGTCTTCCCAAGATAGACTCGGCCGACCGACTGCGATGACCACGAGAGCTCTTGCCACAGAGCCGGATCCTTGCTCTGAGAGAGCGGCACAATATTCGGCTGTGGATACTTCGCCTCCCCCTTCGTCTTGGTTCGATCTACTGGTTTCACACAAACCACGTCGCGATCGACAGAGAGCTTTCCGCCCTCCGGGAGGTCGAGCTCGAATCGAATCGTTTCTCGAGAGCCGACTCGAGCGGTCGATGGAATGTGGAGGTGGTACGATATCTTCCCACCCCTCAAGGCCGACAGGCTCTTCTGGACCGCAAGGTTCTGCAGGTGGATTGCTCGGAAATGCTCTTCCCAAGACGATTCGAAGTAGCTGTCGTTGGCATCGGTCTCGAGTCGCACAAGTGCGGATCCGCCCTTCTCGACTGGGATTGGGTCCTTCCTGTTTGCGACGCGCAGAAAAGTGGGCACGGCCTTGAGCTCAGGGACAACGAGCTCCTCCGGCGCGATTTCCTCTTCAGTGTCTTCTGCCGGTTCGGATGGCTTGCGTTCAATCTTCTCGCCCGCCTCCTTCTCGTCACTTCGCGCGCGAATGAGATCCCTCAGGTCCGGGTTGTCGGCGATGAATCTTCCGACTAGTTTCCGAATCCTGGTCGTATCCCGGGTCGAGCGCGCCTCAAGGAATCGACGCTTTCTCTCCTCCTCAAAGCCGAGAAGCGGCCTATCCTGTCGGAGGTGGCTGGCGATTTCATCCAGCAGGAGGTCCTTCGTCTCGCCCTCAATCATCCTCTCACGGGTAGAAGTGATGAGTCGCTTCTTGGCGTCCTTTGAAAGGCCATCGCAATCGACCTGTACAATAACGTGGTCGTTCGCGTAGGTGAGGTTGGCTCTGTCCCGCAGAAACGATGTGGGTTCGACATGGTGGCGCTGTCCATTAATCGTGATAAACACAGCTTGTCCTGGTCCGACGAGTCCCTTTCGAATGTCGGACCACCTGTCCGTTTCGTCTACCGGCGTAAGTGCCCAGTAGTTGATGCGGGCGAACCCGTTCGGGCCCAACTCAAGGCGGTAGGTGTTCGACAGGGCGACCCTGGCCTTTGCTTCCTTGCCGCCTCTGAAGAGACGTCGAGACAGACCGGACATCGCCCTATCCCGCTTCTCGAATCGATCCCGTTCCTCGTAGAGCCGTATCGGGAGGATTGGATCGAACAGCGCCTGACTCAAGAAGCTCCACGCTGTGCTGGCCGGCTGAAGCACGTCGCTGCTACCACGAGGGAGGTCATAGCTGACCAAGCGGATCAAGGTCCCGTTCTCGAAAGCGAACGGGAGCGCGCGCGGTGCAATTGTGGGCACATCCATCGTACCGCTTACTACACAGTACTCCCACCGCCCGAACTTGTGGAGCTCTGTCTCGGTAGAAGGGTCCCGCAGCCGGACGATTGACCATCCCACCTCGTCTTGCTGACCCGCAGTCAGAAGACTCCGGTGCTTTCGGGAGACAACGATTCCGTAGTCGGCGTACGCAAACGAAGTCTGACCACCTTGCCCGTATGCGCCAATGAGGTAGAACCGGGTCACCTTGTACCTCATGCCGAGCCCCAACAGCGTCGAGGGGAATTCTGACGGATGCCGACCGATTCCTCGATCCAGAAACTCGATTGTCGGTTTCTTTGCCTCACTCCCATCCAGAAAACGAACTTTGATGTTGGTAGCGAGCCGGCCGACTTCCGGGTCTGCAACTTGCCGCAGGTTTCCATCCTTTAGGTTGTAGATGGCCTCGACCGCTGCTCTCGGGCTACCACACTTCTTCAGCACCGGCTTTAGCTCGACATCGAGCTCAATCATTGCGTCCATCGCGTTGGTGATACGCTCGGTGATTCCGTTGTATGGGTCGGACCCCGTCGTGATTAGCCCGTAGTTGGCCGGGTTGTTTCCGAGAGGGACCCAGTCCACAGCGTTCCCGAGGCTGTTGACCACACGGTCGACGTCCCAGGTAGTTTTCGCTCGCAGCAGATCCTGGAAGGCAGTCTCAAGACGAGTCATGAAGCAGGGACCTCCGACTGAGGGCGTCGACGCAGGTACTCGAGAGTGTTGTCAAGGAAGTAGTCCACCGATTCCGGCGCTGGGGAGTTTCCATTCTTCTGCATGATTCCTCGAACTAGTTCCCGGAATTCAGCGCGAGTGCCGTTCAAACCTTGCAGGGCTGAAACGAACGGCTCGTAGACGTTAGCCTTCAGACCCTGCGAGTTGGTGATCTTCTCCACGATACGCCATCCGCGTGTCTTGATTCGGTTGCGACGCCGACGGCGAAGCCGCCGCTTCGAGCGGACGAGCGGTAGCTCTGGCTTCGGAAGTGAGCGGGGGGTGAGGGTCTCGACCTCCGTTGACTCAGACGATACCTGTCCAACGGAGAAGACGATATGGTCTCCCTCAACGTAAGGATCGATTCCGGTCAAATCGACCCCGTGTTGTTTCTCGAGGACCGCTCTGAGCTCATCGATGGGAATCTGAAATCGCCTTTCTTCGCGTGTTCTCATTTTGCCTATAGGCTGTAGACCTTCAGACCTATAACCTATACCGTCGCTGAACTTCGCGTCCTGCGACCGGTACATCAAGAATATATCTTAAAATATTCATAGATGTGTCCGGCATGCCAGGTTCCAAGAAACACGTCTTGGTCACCTTCACCCAAAACCAGTGGAAGCTGGTGTTCCCCTACGTCGGAACCCTTGGGATCAGCCAAGCCGACACGATCCGGAACATCGTGATGAACTGGGTCTTGGAACATCCAAGCACTGCGGGTTCCGAGAATGCAAACCGGCCCGTCGATGAGACAAGGGGACGGCGACCGTGACGGCCCTTGGAGTCGATCCGAGGAACCGCCTAAACGATCTTCCCGGGAAAGAATGGCTCCAATCATCCAGGTCGTGGTGGTTTCAACGGGGTCTAGGTCGTGGCCATCGGGAAACTTTAATCGAGCTGCAGCACCCGGCACCCTTTTCGTTCCGCGACATTCAGAAGCTGATTCGGCTCTTCACCAAGCGGGGCATGACCGTCCTTGACCCCTTTTGCGGGGTAGGGTCGACGGTCAAGGCTGCGGCGCTAGTCGGCCGTCACGCTACCGGAATCGAAGTCTCTAGGCGCTGGGTTACGCTCGGTCGTGCCCGACTATTCAAAGAGGTCCCACTGAGAAAGCGACGTGGGCTCAGAATCAGGCAAATCCAAGGAGATTCGCGAAAAGTCCTTCCGGGCTTTCCAAGACAATCCGTAGACCTCGTAGTGTCTAGTCCCCCGTACTGGAGGATCCTTACGAAGGATCCTGACCACAAGGCTACGAGCACACGCGTCAAGCTCGGACTTGCGACGCGATACTCACGGAGGAGTAAGGCAGATCTGGGAAACATTCAGGACTACGATGACTTTCTTAGTGCCCTCGCCAGAGTTATCAGAGGTTGTCGTCATGTTCTGAAGCCGAAAGCCCATGCGGTTTTCATAGTCGGGGACTTCCGACACGGACCTAGGTTCTACCCCTTCCACGTGGACTTCATTCGTATCGCCGAGCGAGCCGGCTTGAGGCTCACGGGGGTCTTCGTGCTGATTCAGAGTGGAAAGAAACTCTTCCCCTACGGCTACCCCTTCACTCTCGTTCAGAACATTCACCACCAATACGCTCTTGTTTTCGAGCGACCTGTGGAGCGCAGTCCGGGTAGAACTGGGCGAGGGGTGCACTGAATGCCCGTAAAGTTCCTCCACACGGCCGACTGGCAGATGGGCATGAAAGCCTTGCAGGCCGGGGAGAAGGCGAAGGGCGTCCGTGCTAAGGCATCGCTACCGAATGACTGACTCATTTGGCCCGAGCCCGGTGGGGTCGGATAGTGTAGTTCCAGTCGCCATGGAACTCGTGGGGTTCGAGGAGGATCCTTGCCATCTGCTCATCGGGCCCCGTTATGTGGGTTCCGCCTGCTTGCGAATGACTCCGGGAGAGCGTCTCCCGAGCTGGGGATCTCACATGGTTTTGAGGTAGGGGGCTGCCCTCGCCGCACCCTGTAATTCGCGCTCTACGGCGCGGGAAGACGCTTGGCGGTCGAGGGCCCCAAGGCCACGCGCTGCACACTTTCGAATGCGGTCACCCGAGAGTGCCGCAGGGCGCCTTCCGCAGTCGGTGGCCTTGGAGCGTCAACCCGAAACGGTTCCCGGCGTTTCAGCATTGCGTAAACGATCTTCAGGAGGGTGTGAGCGGCCGCCACGTTCCCCTTGCCCATCCCCCGACGGCGGCGGATCCGTTTGGCCACTCGAGCCACCGCTCCCCGCGATACGCGCCGCCGGTGCGTCCATGCCGCCTCGACCAAGAGCCAGCGCAGGAGGGCCACGCTGTCTCGCTTCAGGTGGCCGTGGAATTCGGACTCCCCGGACTGATGCGTTGTAGGTGCGAGCCCGACGTACGAACTCACCTTCTCGACGCTGGCGAACCTCTCGATCGGGCAGAGGTAGGACGCCAGGGCCAGCGAGGTCAACTCGCCGACCCCCGGAATCGTGTGGAGGAGCTGAGCCTCCGGGGAGGCTTCCCATTCCTCGTGAATCCTCTGGTCGAGGGCCCTGCAGGTCGCCTCGATCGAGGTGAGTGTGTCGGGGCCCCGATCGACCTCCTCGATGTGGAGCTCCCGTAGGGTTTCCCGCTTCCGACGGAGTCCCAGGATTCGATCCTCGTACTGGATACCTCGGCGGAGGAGGAAGCGGTAGATGTGATTCGAGACCGCGGCCGCCTCGCGTCGATAGAATACCCGCTACCGAACGAGACTACGAAGTGCCCGCACTTCGGGGGGTGGGGCGTACGATTCCGGAATGGAGTTCAGTCGGAGCAGTCGCGCCAGCGCCTCCGAGTCGAGTCGATCGGTCTTGAGACTCGCCTCGGCGATGAGTCGGGTCCGGTAGGGGTTGGAGAGGGTGACCGCGGCCCCGGTGGCCTTGGCGGCATCGTAGAAGTGCTCCCAAAGGGTGCAGGCCTCGAGAACGACGTGCTTTGGACTAGGGGGAGCCGGTCCAGGTAGTCGATCAGCTCGGCATCCGTGCCTCCGAACCGTTCCTGGCTGACGCAGGTCCCGGAGGTATCGACTGCCGTAGCGTAGACGCTCCTTCGGTGGACATCAAGCCCGACGAAGACTGGCCCACTCGTGCTCTGCATGAGGCGCCCCAGGGTGGAGGACACGGGGCGCCTCGAATGTACGTTCCGCCGCCCCATCGGCGAAACCCATCATGTCTACATTTCGGCTCGATAACGTTACAGAACCGTGTGTTCGTTCACCTGTTCGTTCGCCTGTTCGTACGTTCGGTGTGTTCGCGTTCGGGTTCGCTCGTTAGTTAGCCTCGCGCGCGCGTAGCCCCCCCTAACCACGGTTAGATGTCTGAGCGTGAACGGCCCCGAACACCCCCGAACGCGTCGGCGAACGAACGGTCAGAATGGCTCTAAACGGGAAGGCGGGGGGGGGCCCGTCCCTGGTCCACGTTGGGCGGACGGCCCTGCGCCCGGAATCGGTTCGTCAGCCTCCTTCCGGTTGGCGCG
>DAIBSV010000540.1 GCA_027415455.1 Nitrospirota bacterium
AGCCCCCGCAACGAAAAAATCTCGTTTCTTCCGGATTCGCCTCAAAGTTCCTGTCTCTCCAAGATATCTTGTCAGAACCGGAGTCTTGCCAGGAGGTCCCGGGGCGTTTTTCGCATCCCCGGTCATTTGAATCCGATCGCCTTTCTATTTCGTCTCCTCTTTTCATTGTTCAGGTCGAAAGATACCAGATCCGGCGGGAGAGGCCAGTCGACAGGAAAGACATAGAATGGTTTCCCGCTAAAAATCCATACGGATAACGGTGGGAGAGGGGGAGGTCCGGCCTGAAAAGGAAGCCTCGGATCACAGGGAGCGCATTCTTTCGGGAAGAAGGAGGAATATCAGGAAGAGAAAGTGCTGTTCAAGGGGAAATTGGTGCGCCTGGCAGGAATCGAACCTGCGACCTGCGGATTCGAAGTCCGACGCTCTATCCTACTGAGCTACAGGCGCATTTTTGACGTGACGGATGGTTTGACTGAAGTATTAAAACCGTGTAGATATTCCTCCTGCTGAAATGCAATGAAAAAGCGGAGTAATAAAGAGACCCTGGCCCATGGAATGGAAAGGTCCTACCAAAGACTTTAATAAAAAGAATGCTCCATGTGCAAGTCGCAAAATTACGTCTGGACCGAAAAAACTGCAAGGTTCTCCGGGTCGGGGTGGTCCAAAAGAAAAATGCTCTGCGTAACACGCTCACTTATGGACCCTAAGAGAAGGTCCTGG
>DAIBSV010000541.1 GCA_027415455.1 Nitrospirota bacterium
GGTCCAGCAGATCCGGCACATGAGCGGTCTGTCCTCGTAGATTTCGCAGAGTCGGTCCGGACCCAGAAAAGGACAGAAGAGCCCCTTTTTTTCATAGGCCTCGCAGGTCGCCAGCATGTCCGGAAGCGTGGTGAGCGGTCGGGAAGGGTCCGCCGACCCTTTCAACCCCAGAAGGGTCTCGGTCCTGGCGAGCAGTCCCCCCCTCCACCGGTCTTTCCGGGGACCTTCCGGCTCACGGTCGATCCGCTCCCGCAGGATCTCTCCCTCCCCGCGGGTGACCGCCACCATCATCCGGCAGCAGGCGGCACAACCGGCCTGGCAGGACATATGGCTGGACACGCTCTCCCCCACCCGGTCCACGATCCGGTAGATTTCCCGAAGAAAAGAGAGCGCCTCCTCCCGGGTGACCCTCCCGCCAGCCTCTTCGATCCGCTCTTCCATCCGGCCGAGCTCCGCCAGGGAGGCAAGATAGAGCGGCGGAGACAGCGTAAAGGTCTCCCCCCGCACATTGCTGAATGTCAGATCCCGGACGAGCGGGTCATCCGCCATCTCCATGTCCCTCCTTCTCTTTGCCGGTTGGCCCTCCCGACAGATCCGGCGGCTTGGGGGGCGGGAAGATGCGCGGACGCTGGTTTTCCAGGGAGATCGCCCGGACATGGCCATTTCTTAGCGCCAGATAGAGGGTCGTCTCCATGACCGGCGGCGATCCCGGAGCCGGCT
>DAIBSV010000542.1 GCA_027415455.1 Nitrospirota bacterium
AAGGTCCTGGCGAAGGTCTTTTTCGGCCTCCTGTTTCATGAAGGCGAGATGAGACACGGGAGCATCGCGGTTCCTGATCCGGGTTTCAGGCTCTTTTCAGAGACGGTAGAGCGTGCCTCCAGCGGCCGATCCAGGCCGCGACCCATTGTCTCGTGTCGGGATGCCTGGTGAGGACCCGCACGAAGTCTCTTCGGACATTGGCCCGGCAGAAGGAGAGAATGAATCCGGCAATTCTGGCCGCAGCATACTTGTAGAGGGTCGTGGCGAGCCACTTGTCCGTTGAACTTCTTCGCCTTTATAAACAAGATGAAAGCCTATCGATACCGGATCGAGCCGGATGAAAACAGAATACATCCGGGGGCACCGGAGGTGAGTCTGGGGAGATGCCCGTCAATAATAAGGGATCGAAGAACCAGAAAATCTCAGGAGTGATCCTGGGAATCCCCCGCTACAACCGCTTCTCAGGTTTAGCGGCGGGAGGATGTCAACAACTTACCCTGCGACGTTGAAGTTTTTTCGACCGTCAGGGCAAGCGAGTACAATCCGCCGGCTGCGACCTGAACCTGACTGCCCCCGCCGCGGACTCCCTGTATTCGGGACCCGGATCATGCTATTCTTCTTCAAAGATCGCCGCGATTTCCCGGCTCCGCCGAAAACCCCCGATTCCTTTTTCCTCATGGAGGTCCCCTTGGGTGTCGATCCCTTTCTTCTTTCGAT
>DAIBSV010000543.1 GCA_027415455.1 Nitrospirota bacterium
TCGGTGTGGGGATAGGCGCGCCTCATGGAAGGGGTGAGGGGTTCGGTGAAGGGGGGGGGCGCGTCGATCTCACGGGCATAGACCAGGACATATTCGGTCTGGGGAAGGATGTGGCGATTGCCACGACCCCGGACGACCTTTTTTCTCCAGGTGACCATCGAAACGAAATTCTCTTCCCCGAAGACTTCGTCGAGAAGGGAGCGGAGATGGTGCACTTCGTTGTCGTCGATGCTGACGAAGAGAACGCCATCCTCTCTCAGGAATTTGCAGGCCAGCACAAGCCTCGGAAAGATCATGGAAAGCCAGCTGTCGTGGCGGTCGAAGGGTCCGGCTCTTTCGCCATGGGAGGAATAGCGGTCGTGATAGAGCATCCGGTTCCCCGTGTTGTAGGGCGGGTCGATGTAGATGATCCGTATTTTTCCGGCAAGGCTCGGGAGAAGGAGTTTAAGAACGTCGAGATTGTCTCCTTCGATCAGGAGATGGGTTTTGAAGTCGAAGGATGGAGGGGGATCAAGGAAGCCTTTGGGGGGCTCGGACACGGCTTTTTCGGCCATGGCCCGACCGGGCCAGGAAAGAGAGGTTCGCTCGGGTGACAATCGCATGATCCTTTGTTCTGAAATGATTGACATCCTCCCCTTCCTCTCGCTTCGCTCGCCGCGAAAGCGGAAAGGGAGGGGATTCCTTCCTGCCATCTCCCCGGCTCTTCACGGGGATG
>DAIBSV010000544.1 GCA_027415455.1 Nitrospirota bacterium
AGTCTGCCCAGCTCGAACTTTGCCGGCTGATTGAAGACAAAAGAACGAAGACGGATACCATCAAAAGATGTTTGAGTCTTCTCAGAGGAGACCTCCCATTTAAAGATAATGAGAATCATTATCTAATATGTAACGGGGGCTTTTCAAGAGAGGATAAAAAAGATAGGCCAATAGGAAAAATATCGCCCATTCGTAGGCATTTTGAGGAACGGTGGATCAATTTGGCTTGACCTTTGGTCCCTTTTTTTTCATAATGAACGCGAGCCGCTAGCTCATTCGGTAGAGCATCGCCCTTTTAAGGCGAGTGTGCTGGGATCGAAGCCCAGGCGGCTCACCACTATTTTATGATCTCCAATATCTGCTGGGACGTATTTGGGACGCGACCCCCATTCCCGGCAAATTTTTGGAGGTGCTCACTGGAGAGGTGGGCATACCTCTTGACCATGCTCACCGACTCCCATCCTCCCAACTCCTGAAGAACAGACAAAGGTGTTCCGTTCTGGATGTGCCATGAGGCCCAGGTGTGTCTCAGGTCATGCCAGCGGAAATCTTTAATCCCCGCCTTCTGAAGTGCCTTTTGCCATCCCCTGTTATTGACGCGGGCGAGGGGCTTTCCCTTGAAACTGAAGACATGCGTCTCGCATTTTCCGAGCTGTCTTCGGATGACCTCCACCGCCTCCTCTGACAGTGGGACCGAAATCGCTT
>DAIBSV010000545.1 GCA_027415455.1 Nitrospirota bacterium
CGAGACAGCGGTTTGTAAGCTGGCCAGTAAAGGCGACCTTGTCGCTTCGTGCCACGGTCCAGGAATCTCCTTCTCTTTGCAGAATGGTCGCCCTGTGGAATGGAGAGAGCGTCGCTCCCCGGTTCAGCATTTGGTAAACCATCACGCCCTGCGTGTTCTTTTTGTTCCATCCCCAGACCCAGATCCATCCGATCTGGTCCTTGGCTAGGGTGCTTTTCATCCATTCGTGGTCGAACCAGCACTGGCCGGAAACAGCTTCGGTATATGTTTTTCCGTCGGGCCTCCCTTCTGTCGCTCGCCGCCCCGGCCCTTCTCCTGAAGCGGGACCAGACCCTCGCGGGAGAGCGGCTATGAGGAAGCGGTTCTCAATTCTCATTCTTCTGTTCCTTCTTCCGGGAGGACTCCTTCTTCCCGCACGGGGAGAGGCCCAAACCCCTTCCGCCCTCTGGGCCCATCTCAGTCCCCATCCGGACTATCCCGTCGAATGGTGGTACATGACAGGGTACCTGTCCACACCCTCAAACCGCCATTTCGGGTTTCAGGCAACCTTCTTCCGGATGACGACCAAGATCGGACGGGAGCCCTCCGCCTCAAAATCAACCAGTTCCTGGACTCCCCGGGAGATCTTCGGCTTTCATGGGGCTGTTTCGGACCTCGACCGGAAATCCTTTCTCTCGACCGAACGGGAACGGCGGGGTTT
>DAIBSV010000546.1 GCA_027415455.1 Nitrospirota bacterium
TGAAACGCTCATGGCCGTGGACGTTTTGAGCCAACGTCTTTAAAATGAGCGATCCAGTCTTGTCTCCTCCCGCATGGACGATCCGTGGACGGGAATGAGCCGCTTCCCGCGTGAAAAGGATTTCTCCCTTTTCGTTTCTGTCGAAGGGAACCCCGTAGGAGACCAGGGTGGCGAACGCTTCTTCGGCGTCTTCGATCAGGAGACGAACCCTCTCCTCATCGCAGAGTCCGGCTCCCGCACGGATCGTGTCTTCGACATGGGAGTCGATGGCGTCCCTGTCAAAGCCCCATGGAATCGCGAGCCCTCCCTGGGCGTAGTAAGAGCTCCCGGAAGAGATCGACCCCCGGGATGCCAGGGCGACACTTCCCAGGGGAAGGAGATCAAGGGCCGTCTGATAACCGGCGATTCCTCCCCCGACGATCAGAAAATCCGCCGTGATTCTCCTTGGTTTCGGCCCCCCTGTCATGTTTGCGGGGAAAGCTTCGCAGGAGCAGCCAGGAAGGTGTCGCCCGAAATGGATTCGATCCGCGATGGATGGGGGGCCTTCGCCATCGAGACGACAATCCGGCACTCCCCCGTCTGAAAATAGCGTGGGCCGGATCGCGACTTGGGGAGACCTGTCATCGTCCAATGGGCATGGAAGGTAATCGAATGCGTCGTTGGATCCACCTCTCCGGAATCCATGACCAGGGTCAGGTCC
>DAIBSV010000547.1 GCA_027415455.1 Nitrospirota bacterium
GGCTCTTCCTAAACCGGATTCCTCCGACCTTGGGAACGAAGATCCGGGGAAAGACGCCTCGTCCGTCCGGATCTTTCTCCGTCATGTCGAGCTTGATCTGGAGGGCGTCCGGAAACCGGAGAACGTCTCCGTTCCTCTTCTTCTTGAACCGGGGAAAGCCCTTCTTCTTCGTCAGTCCGTCCCACAGCGCCCGGTCCAGAAACCTGTGAGGGCCCACTGCTGCGGATGGACCGGCCCCCTGGACAGGAAGCCATACTCCGAGCTGTTTCTCCAAAGCGTCAGGAGCTTGGCCAGATCCCCGTAGGACAAAAGGGGGATCCCCGCGTCGACCCGTCCCTTCTGGAGGGCCAATGCCTTGTTCCAGACGAACCGCACGCACCCCGCATGGCGGGAGAGAAGGTGCGGATGGAACGGGCGTGGGACAGATCCGGAATTTGAAGGCTTGCATTGTCTTCATGCCCGACATTATCATTGGCCTCATGGAAAAGTCAGACGATTTGAGACATGGAAGACATTGCGTCTTTGCGATGCACGTTCACTTAGTCTTTGTCACGAAGTTCCGCCGTGGCGTCTTCACGAAAAAGATTCTAAACGATCTTCACGAAATCTTCGCCGCTGTCTGCCACGACTTCGAGGCGACACTGGTCGAGTTCTCAAGATCCGATGACCATGTCCACCTGTTGGTGACCTATCCGC
>DAIBSV010000548.1 GCA_027415455.1 Nitrospirota bacterium
GAGCCCGAAAAGCCCAAGCCGCCGGAAGTCGACCGCCCACGGATAGAGGAAAACCACCTCCACGTCGAAGATGAGGAAGAGCATGGCGATGACGTAATACCGAATCGAGATCCTCTCCCGGGCGTCATTGATAGGCGGCACCCCGCACTCGTAGGGGGCATCCTTGTCGCGATAGGGATTGTTGGGACGGATCAGACGTCCCACCAGGAGTGACACGGCCCCGAAACCGATTGCGATCAGCAGAAAGATCAGAATCGGAATATAATGGTCGGGATGGGAAAGAGAAAACATGAGTACCCTCCGGCAATGTTTTTTCGGAGCCCTGAATTTTCTAGAGATTTAAACTTTTTCCGGATCGATTTGTCCTACCATTCTATTTTTGAGTGTCCATTTTGTCAACTGAAAAATACGGAAAAATCCAATCGGACCAAACAAAACCCCTTTATTTCTCTATCCTTTCCCGGACGGATCCTTCCGCTCATCCTCATCGCCATCGATCGGTTGTCCTGATTTTTCAGCAAATTGTCCGCTAAGAGACCCCCGACCGGGTCGTTCTGGTGGATATCCTGACTTCATGGGACGGCCCGTCTGCGAAGCGGACCTGGGGAAAGGAACAACGAAAAATGGGTTCGCTAATGGAAGCTCTGCATCGGCAAAAAAGCATAGGAAGAACGGCGTCAGAATCGCGAGATT
>DAIBSV010000549.1 GCA_027415455.1 Nitrospirota bacterium
CCCACCTCTCCCAGATATAGGAAGGAGCGGTCGAAGCCTCCGTTGGCCAGGGCATTGGCGTGGATCGCCAGGATCGATCCGGACCAGAGGGCCACCCCGATCAGGGGATACTTGAGGTTCCAGCGTTCGATGCCGGCGGCGGCGAAGTAGGTCTTGCCCATCTGGAAAAAGGACAGAAGCAAGATCCCCGCCAGAAAAAAGGCCGCGGCCGAGAGGGCGGAATTTCCGATCAGGAGCACCTGGGCCGGGGGCACCAGAAGGAGCCGGACCAGATCGGGCCAGGTCAGGAAGAGATCGCAGACGAAGATGACGCCGATGGCGACGAGCCCCAGGAGGGGTCCGGCCTTTTTGAGCTCTTCGATTGGACTCCTGCGCCCATAGAGGACGGAAAAGAGAAGTACGGCGAAGGCGGCGACGAATTCCCCCGCTAATCCGAGGCGAAGGGAAAAGGCAATCCGGGAAAGCTCCCGCAGATGGAGGACATAGAGGTCGGCGACGGAGGGGAGGAGGACCGCCGCCAGGACCAGGAGAACGGAGACGGTCGAGGCCGAACGTCGACGGACCACGGCCGTGATCAGAAAGGTCAAGACCGTCGCGGCGATCGAAAGGACGGGGAGCAGGGTATGGATCTTCATCCGGCCGGAGACCTTTGGTCCCCGTCACTCCTTTCGAAGGGAGACGAATGTGGCTG
>DAIBSV010000054.1 GCA_027415455.1 Nitrospirota bacterium
ACCGGATTCCGGCGTGGTGCAGGACGGCCATGGCGACGGTCCGCTTGCCGAGACAGCGGTTGATAGAGCGCCGCGGGATCGCAAGGGTCGGTCGGCCATCAGACAGGAATGGGAGGGGTCGGTTCGAGGAGGGCAACGGGGTTCGGGATGTGCTTCCGGAGGTGAGAGAGGGAATCGTTTTTTCGGATCCTCCTTTCCGTCTCTTTCCCTCCCGCATGGTCGCCTTCGGATCTCCCGCGCACCGCCGAGCGCGGACCCTATGCCAGGGGGCAGTGGAGGGACTCTTCCGGATGGAGAGCCGACCCGGAGCTTCGGGTCCTGCTCCGGAGGACTCCTCCGGGGAGGTCGTCGTTTCCCGGGCTCCAGGGTCTTCTCCGGAGCCGCTCGAGGACGGCGTCGAGGAGGGAGCCTCCGGAAAGGGGCGCCTCTTCCACCGAAGCCGGGAGGGCCTTTGTCCGGAATTCCCCGGCAGAGAACTGTCGATCGAGGCCGAATAGATCGATCAGGGTCTCCGCGATCTCGGTTGCGTGACGTTCGAGCTCTCCGTTTTCCTGCCACTCCCTGACCCGCAAAGGCAGCCTCGGGAGAAGGCGGCCGAGAAATCCGAGCCAGTCGTGGTCGGGGTCGGTGACGGGGGCGTTTTTGGCCCATCTTGCCGCCCGTTCGAAGACGGGGGCGACAACCGCGAATCCGCGGATTCCTTCCGTCAGGAGGACTCCGTGATCCTTTGTCAGGACCAGAGCCGTCCCCGAGGAGGGGTGAATGCGGAAGAGGCGGGCGGGCTCCCCCGTCCCAAGGAGATAATCCCAGACGGACGGGGCCAGACAGACGAGATCCTCGGGCAGGAATTTCTGTTGCTCCGCCATCTTGAGCACCTGAAACGGCGCCAGGGGAAGCCTTCCGCCGTCGCAGCGCAGGTAAAAGATCGTGTTCGCGAGCACGTTCCGGTTGCGGTCGGCATAATAGGCTTCCGAAAGGGCCTCGTATCCGGTCAGTCGGATCGTCACGTCGACCTCCTTCCATGGAGGATGGGCCTCGCCGTCCTGGGCGGAAACGTCGGGAAGATCCTCCCCTTCCGAGACACCTCCCCTCTCGAGGCCTGGGAGAGGCCCGGGGGTGCTCCGGGGACCCCGGTCCATTTCAACGGGGAGAACGCTTTCCTGGCCTTGGCCATCTTCCCGTTGGAGGGAAGACGATCCCCGGCGACGGGGAGGAAGCCCGGAACAGGAGCTTCTTTCCTGGGGACGACGACGGGTGTCATGCGCGACTTTCCGCCCATCCCGAACCCTCCGGTCGTTCGCGGAAGAGGGTTCCGGCGGGTCGACCGTGACCTCGCCAAGGTGTCGTTTTCCATCGAATAAAGGCTGCAATATTCGTTCCAATATGCGGGCCATCCGGAAGGGGACGGAGGAAGCCCGGGGGGCATTCCCGGGGAAGCGCCCCCTTTCGCACTCTTCCCTCTGGCGGATTCCTCCCGGAGGCCCCGTATCCGGGACGGTCCGCAATCCGGCCCGGAATACGCATTCCGGGATTTGTTAACAAAAGCTGACACCGGGATTTTCCCGTTCCTGAAATTCGGTGTTTTTTTCTTTTCTTACGGGTGCTTGTCTGATTCCAGGGTTGTCAGGAAAGTGGACACCCGATTGTCCAGGGGAGAGGGCGCGGAGGTTATGCGGCAGGGCCTCTTGGGCCGGGTCGGGGAGAGAGGGTGTCGCCGGATTCCTGAAAAATGTACATTTCTGGAAAAGGGCGGATTTTCTCTTGCCCGCGAAGGATGCGCCGACCATGACTCCCATGGGCTCCGGGTGGCCCGCTTTCCTCTGTCGGAAGAAATGCCGGAGGCATGTCGGGGGAGCTGAAATGGCGGCGACATCGCGGCGGTCGTTCAAGGATTCCGGGGTGCGGGTCGCGCGTCGCAGGGGCATCCTGCAAGACTCCGCCCGTTTCCGGGCGGGTCCAGGCCCAGCTCCTCCGGATGGATGAAAGGAGCGTCGCTCATGGGAACGGCTCTCCGGATCCTGCTGGCCAGTTCGCAGACGTTGCCGGGCCAGCGATGCCGAAGGAGTTCCCGCAGGGCTTCGGGGGTGAAGCCCTGCCGGGGACGAGGGCGGTCCGCCGAGAACTTCCGTAAAAAATGGAGGGCGAGGTCGATGATGTCCCCTTCCCGCTCCCGAAGGGGAGGGATGTTGATTTCCAGGAGACTCAGCCTGCGGAAGAGGTCCTCCAGGAACCGTCCCTCCCGGCAGAGGTTTTCGAGGTCGACGGAGGTGGCGGCGATGAGCCGGACGTCGACAGGGATTTCGGGAGGGCTTCCCGGACGCCCGATCTTCCCGGTCTCCACCATTCGGAGAAGGCCGGCCTGGAGATCCGGAGGCAGATTCTCGATCGCGTCGAGTAGGATGGTTCCGCCCTGTGCGGCCTCGACCGGTGCTGTCTTTCGGCGGGCGGCCTCCGCAACGCCTTTCCCGTGGTCAAAGAGTTCGGACCGGTTCTGGTTTTTCAAAAAGAGTCTGCAGTCCAGGACGACGAAAGGACCCGTTCTTCTCTCCGAACGCTCGTGGATGGCGCGGCCCGCCAGCTTCTTGCCGGTTCCGGCCTCGCCCGTTATCAGGACGGGGGCCTTGATCGGTGCCACCTTCCGGATCTTCCGGAGCGGCTCCTGCATGGCGAGGCTCGATCCTATCAGGCTCAGGTCGGTCCGGGTCTCTCCCCCGCGGCTCTCCCCTTCATTCAGGATCCCGATCCGCGCCATGCCGTGCGCCCGGCCCATCACGGTCTTCAGTCTTTTCGCATCGACCGGAAGGAGATGGAAATCGTAGCAGAGTTCGTCGATCAGCCGGAGAACGTAGGGATTCCCCAGGGCGGCCGGGGAGACGAGGGCGATCCAGCGACAGGGATTCGCCGAGGAGGACGGGAGGGAGAGAAGGTCACGAAAGATGGATTCCGTGAGAGCCTCCGGCAAGAAGATGAGACCCACCAAGGCGTTGTCGCTCCTCAGCTTCTTTTTCAGGGCGTCGATGGAGTGGACAGGAAGGAAGGACCATTCCTCCTTCAGGGCGTCGACGGCGCTCAGGGCGGGAATCAGGCTCCCGGAAGGCTCGAGGAGCAGGAAGGATTTTCTGGGAAGGTACACGCTGAAAAAATTGGTCGGACCCGATTCGTGCGCATCCATGGCCGTTCCATGTCTCAGGAGGAAAGCCGGAGCCTCGCGGGGACGTACCGATCCTCTCCGGAATGGGACGCTCCGGCCTCGGCTGACTCCGTCTTTCGACTGGTTTTCGTCCTTGGGAATGGGGACCTCTGATCCTCCGGTCAGGACTTTAAAGGCCCTGACGCGCCCGATCCTCGTTCGGCGTTCTTCTGGAAATCGATCGTTGGGTGATCCACCCGCAATGAGGCGCGATACCGGCCCTCAAGGAGATTTCCGGAAAAGAAGATTCGAGTCGTGCGGGGAGACACCCCTTCGGGGAGCGCCTCATCCCCGGGCGCATCCTTGAGACGGTCGTCCTGAAAAAGGGGATCAGGAGGTTTTCCATGTCTCCCCAGGGCGATCTCCCGGACGCGAACGGGATCCAATCCGACGATTTGGGCGACTTCCTCGGGGGAGATGAGTCCCTTGTCCAGGAGGGCCCGGGCGATCCTGTCCTGTTCCTGCCTGGTTCCCAGCTTGATTCCTTTCTGGAGCGCCTCCTCGAACATGAGATCGATCACATTTGTCGGCATTTTTATTCTCCCCTAAAAATCCGTGGTCTAATCCGGGTGTTCAGGCCGGAAAGGGAGGGTTCCGTTTGGGAGTCAGGAGGGATTTTGGGTATTCTTGACCAGTTCGTGGACGCGAGCGGGATCCAATCCGACGATTTGGGCGATTCCTTCGGGGGAGAAGAGTCCCTTGTCCAGGAGGTCCCGGACAATCCTGTCCTTTTCCTGGCGGGTTCCCAGCTCGATACCCTGCCTGGTTCCCAGCTCGATTCCTTTCTGGAGGGCCTCCTCGAACATGAGATCGATCACATTGGCCGGCATGCCTTCCTCCCTTAATATGGGGACAAGAATCCGTTTCATGTCCTCCTGACGGGTGATGTCGTGATAGCTTGCGAGATAGCTCAATATCGGTCTCAGTATATCATAGGAAGCCTTCCGCTGGCGGACTTCCTTCAGTGCGATCCTGAAACACCGGTCCATGCCGTCGAAAACGTGTTTCAACGTCAGGAGGGCCAGAATGGTCGAGAGGTCTTCCAGCCGGTCCCGGATCTCCCGGTCTTCGATGCGGGCGACATCGATCACGAAGAGGGAGAAGTCGGGAGACGACGGGGCGAGAACATCCGGTGGACGGAGGTCCTCCGAGAGCTTCTTGGGGAGAGCCCATGGCGCCTTTCCGTGATAGAAGAGGACCGGAAGGACGGGGAGAGGCTCCTGACCGTCCCGGATCTGCCGAATCCAGAGACCGGTCAGATAGTGGACGAGCTGGTAATGGATCCGGGGATCGGGGGCGCTCTTGTGTTCCATCACGAGATGGATCCGAAAGGTTCCAGAATCCTTCAGGCGTGCGGAAAAGGCGAGGTCCATGAAGGAAGGGGAGAGATCCTCTCCCAGGGATTCCGTGGGGAGGGGACGGAGGGATTGAGGCTCGAGGCGGTTTGCGAGGGCGGAGGGGAGAAAGGCGCGAAGCACAGCCTCCAGCCGTTCCGGAACCCCCAGAGTGGATTTGAAGAATCGGTCGTGAATGGCGATATCGTTCAACGGTCACGTCTTTTGAGAAAGTGTGGACGGGAAAAATTGAATGGAAGGGGCATTCTCGGGAAACGGACGTTCGAAGTCAAGCCGGAGAACCCTCCCTTCATCGTTTCTCCGGCGCGAGCGACCGATGGTCGTGGACCGGATCGAGCCTTTCGATTCCTTTTCCCTCCGGATTCACGGCGCGTCCGTCCGGGGGGCCCCTGTCCGCCGCCGGTGATCCGCCTGGTCCTCTGAGAAGCCCTCAGGGAGTCATTTCGTTTTCGGCGTCCGGGTCGACCCTCCGGAGGCGCCTCCGACCCCTCGAAAAGGAACGGAAATTGCACAATGGTCTCAGACGGGGAAGCGTCCCCCGTCCTCGATCTGTTTTCTGCGATCCGGAAGGATAGAAGGAGTCTCAATGAACCGGCTTGAAAACTTTCACGAAAACAGGGCCGACCTCCAGCAGTTTCTGGGAAGCATTCTGGAGGGGGTCCTCTCGGAGGACGATCTCAAGCGGGGCCCGGAGGCGATCTCGAAAAAACTTTCGCCCCTGGTCGCGTCCTTTCCTTTTCTCGACCTGTGCTACGTCCTCGACGGACGTGGACGGCAGATCGGACCGAACGTCGTGGGGGCAAGGACGAGCCCCATCCTCGCCAGGGAGGGCGACGGGGAGGACCGGAGCCGACGTCCCTATTACCGGGAGGCCCGCGATGCGGCGGGAAGCGTCCTGACCCCGCCGTACTTCTCCTCGGCCACCAACTCCCTGTGCGTCACCGTCGCCACCCCTGTCCGGGACGAGAGAGGCGCGCTCCAGGGGGTCGTCGTGGCCGACATCGACTTCGAGCAGATCGTCGCCCTTCTGGAGGACGACCACCGGCGTCGCTCCATGGAGCCCTTCTTCAAGGGGGCCTATGCGATCTTCTCGCTGGGTCTTCTGGTGGTTAGCCTAGGGCTTGCGATTCAGGCCTTCCATTCCCTCTCCCAGGTCTTCCGCCACCTGGACAAGATCGCCGATACCACGCCATCTTTCCAGGCCACGATTCTCCTGACGCTGGCCCTCGCCATCTTCGATCTCTCCAAGACCATCTTCGAGGAGGAGGTCCTCTTAAGAAAGGACGTCCGACGCCACAGCGCCACACGCCGGACTCTCACACGCTTCATCGCGTCGATCCTGATCGCGATCTCGATCGAGGCCCTGATGCTCGTCTTCAAGTTCGCGATCCAGGATCCGTCCCATCTGAACGAGGCCGGATGGCTGGTCTTCTCCGTGGTTGGGCTTCTGATGGGGCTCGGGGTCTACGTCTACCTGGGGGCAAGGGCCGAGGTCATGCTGACGAGCGGCAAGGCCCGGGAGAGACGCAAGGAAAGCGTGGCTTCCGCCCGCGCCGCCCTGGCCGGGAAATCCGATGCCGCCGCCTGACCATGGGGTGTCAATTTTGTATGGTTTCAGACGTTAAGGGAAGATGATCGACAATGTCGGCCTGATTGATGGAATGCCAGACCGGCCTGAATCGCAAAGCCTCGGGCGGATGAAAAAATCTTCGTCCATGGCGTGGAGACTCTCTTCGCTTCGGCTGCGGGTCATGGCCGGAGGAAGGGAGTTTCCTGCCCAAAGCCGGAAGAGAATGTCCCGGACAGGGCCCACGTCATCTTTTGACCCGCTATGCTGGAAAAACGTGACGGCTCCCCTCCCTGAAGGGAGGAGCTTCCAGGCGCTCTGCGCCAGAGACTCCAGCCCGAGTCTTTTGATGTTTCCGGGGGCGTCGACGGCGCCGGACAACGAGAGCCCTCACTACCTCCTCCCGGACAATGGCCTCATCGGCCGGTGTCCGCAGTGGAAAATTTCCCGGAGATGCAGGAGAGGGAGAAAGAGCCACAACGACCGGAAACAAAAACTCAGAGTTCCGGGAGCCCGCGAACGGGTCGCGAACATGCGTCCGGATTTTCTTCGCAAGACCCCCGGCGACCGGCGAAACCGAATAGCCGCAGTCCATGTCGAGGATCTGAAGATCCGGAACACGACGCGTTTCGCCCGGGGGACAACGGACGCTTCCGGGCGAAACCTCCGGCAGAAGGCGGGGCTGAACCGCTCCATCCTGTATTGGCCTGTTTTCGGCCTGTCATTGGCCTCCTTCGGGATGGGGAACGTTCCTGTCCCTTCTGGAATACGGGCTGGAAAGGAAGGGCGGAAAACTGGTCCGGGTCGATCCCCGGAACGCGGGCCGGACCTGCTTTTCCGGCGGATCCGAAAACCATGTGGACGAAAGGCCGCAAAGAAGATTGAGAGGGCCGGGCAGCTTCCCGTAGCGGATCTTCGCCGGGGCGGCGAGGCTCGTCCGCCGCCTGACCTTCAGGTCGGTGGATCGATCCACCCGCAACAAAGGGGGAGTTGACGGGAAGGAATCCTCTTCCTGCCCGCTTTCGCGGCGAGCGAAGCGAGAGGAAGGGAAGGATGTCAACGGATAGGCGGCATTCTGTTGGAAAAATCCGGGGAATCGACGCAGGGGGGGGTCCCCTCAGTCGCGGGTCCGCACCCCTTTCGTGGTTTCCTTGAGTCCCCGGACCAGGTCGTCGAGCTGGCGCCGGACATCGGAGACGTTCTTCGACTGGGATTCGGTCACCCCCACGATGGAGGTCAGAGAGTCGGAGAGGACGGTCGCATGCTCCACGATGGATTCGAAGACCGCCCCGACCTCGCCCGCCCGTCCCTGGCTCTCCCTGACCTGTCCCAGGGTTCCGTGGATCAGCGTCACGGTTTTGTTGGTCTCGGTCTGGGTCTCCCGGATCGTCGCCCCGATCTCCTTGGTGGCCCGTATGGTTCGTTCGGCAAGTTTTCTCACTTCGTCGGCCACGACGGCGAATCCGCGTCCCTGGTCGCCGGCCCGGGCCGCCTCGATCGCGGCGTTTAAGGCCAGGAGATTGGTCTGGCTGGCGATGTCGTCGATCACCTCCACGATCTTTCCGATTTCCTGGCTCCGGAGGTCGAGGCCGTTTACGACATCGACCAGGGCCTGCATCGCCTCTCCGGCCCCCTGGACCTTCGAAAGAAGCTCGCCAAGGGTATTGCGGCCGTCCTCGCCTTCGCTTCGGGTTTTCCGGGCCTCCGCGGAGACCTTCCCGGTCACGTCCACGATTTTCCGGATTCCGGAATCAAGTCCCTCCATCGCCGTCGAGAGGGTGACGGAGGCGGCCTCCTGGGCGGCGACGGATTTTTCGAGGAGCAGGTCGGTGGTGACGTCCCGGAAGAGGGTCATGTATCCGACGATCGCCTTGCTGGAAGGATCGGTCAGGGCCTCCGTGGTCGAGAGAAGGGTGATGCCGCCGATCTCCATCACCTGGTTTTTCCGGACCTCGCCGGGGCGGATTCCGGCGAGGATCTTCCGGATCCTGTCGGGATCCTTGTGGAAGCGGTGAATGGAGCCCCCCTCGACGGCCTCCGCCGGGACCCCGAACTCCCGGATCATCTCGCCCTCCATCCGGCGGACGATCTCCTTCATCGCCCGGTTCATGTAAAGGATCTCGTTTCCCGATTGTCCGCTTCCCATGTCCGTGGAGGCGATCGCGATTCCCAGGTTGGGAACGGCATCGAGAATCTGGAAGAAGATGCGGCTATCCCCAAACAGAGAGGGCTTCATTGTCTCGGGGAGCGAAAGCTTTTGGGGTTCCTTGTCGAGCCTTGTCCTGTCGTGTGTGAACCAGCCCATTCCTGCGTCTCTCCCTTTTCCGGATGATATCCTGTTTCGTTCCTGCCCCCGCGGTGTCTTTCCCCGGAGTCCTCAGCCGCTCGCATGCGCTCCCGGCTATCTGCCTCGCGAAGTAGCATGAATGATGCCAAAATCATGAAGAGGTGTCGGGCTGTCATGAAAAAAGATAAAAAAAAGAGATCGGTCTTTGAGTTGTCGTGGATCTCTTCGGGGGATCCGGCGGGAAGGGAAAAACATCCGGAAAGGAGCGGCCGGCGATCCTGTCCGTTCCCGGACAATTTGGGAGGGGCTATGAGGGGGGGATCCGGGGGTTTAGGGCTGAAGCGGAACGGGAAAAGGAAGATCCCCCCTCCGGTCGGAATCTCCTCGCCGTCCGGCTTCTTCAGGAAGGCCGAAGAATGAGATGCATGCAGGATGTTTCTTCTCCCTGGCGTTCGAATAGACGGGGATCTCTCTCGCGAAGGGAGACGAAGCGGACGTCCGCTCCGCCAGATGCGGACAATTCACACTCTTTGGGGATCGCGCCGGTATCCGGGACGAAATGGCGGACGAACAACTTCCCGAAAAAAGGGCTGCTGACTCTCTCTCCGGCTAAAGCCGGGGGGAGAGTCAGTCTCAGGATATTGAAGGAGGCGGGAATCAAAGGAAAATCGCTGATCCGGTCCGGATCGAGAAAGAGGAGGGTCTGCGGGCCCTTCCCCTTCGGGTCGGAGAGGAGAAGACCGGCCTCCAGGGGGCTGCGATCCCGGAGGGGAACCCTTGTCCCCTCTTCTCATCCCCCGGCCTGACCGAATTCGAATGTCCCCGGACCGTCGGGGGGCCGGAGGGTTCGTTTTGGATTCCCGGAGCGCGGCGGGTTTCGGGAGGTGCTCCCTTCTCCTGGCCGCGGGGGATTTCGGGAGCGGAGGAAGCGGGGGGAAGGGCATGGCGGAAGGATCGGTCACCACGGAATACCTGATCGTCGGGGCCGGGATCATGGGGCTCGCTTTGGCCCGGGAGATCAGGGAGCGGGATCCCTCCGCCAGGGTCTCCGTGGTGGAGAAGGAGCCGGTTCCGGCCTGGCACGCGAGCGGCCGCAACTCCGGGGTGCTCCACGCGGGATTCTACTACACGAGCGATTCATTGAAGGCCCGCTTCACCCGGGAGGGAAACCGCCTCTGGCGGGACTACTGCCGGGAGAGGAATCTCCCCATGAACCCCTGCGGCAAGGTGGTGGTGGCGAAGAACGAGGACGAGGCGGAAGGGATCCGCGAGCTCAAGCGGCGGGGGGACAAGAACGGGGTCGAGGTCAGGATCGTCGACGAGAAAGAGCTTGGCGAGATCGAGCCGAACGCCCGGACCGCCGGGATCGCGCTCTGGTCTCCGACCACGACCACCGTCGATCCGGTGGCGGTCGCTCGGAGCCTCGCGCAGGACCTCGCCGCCCGCGGGGTCCGCTTCTTCTACGGCACTCCCTACCGGAAGAATCTCGGCAACCGCCGGATCCTGGCGGGAGAGACGGTCTTCTCCTACGGCACCTTCATCAACGCCGGGGGGCTTCACGCCGACCGCATCGCCCGGGATTTCGGGTTTGCGCAAGGGGTGACGATCCTTCCCTTCAAGGGGGTCTATCTCGAATACGAGGGGGCCTCTCCCGACGCCCGTCCCGTCCGGACCAACATCTACCCCGTTCCAGACCTCGCCCAGCCCTTTTTAGGGATCCACTTCACCATCAAGGTCGACGGGACGGTCAAGATCGGTCCCACCGCCATCCCCGCCTTCTGGCGGGAAAACTACGCGGGGTTCTCCCGGGTCGATCTTCGGGACCTCCGGGAGATCCTGGGCTGGGAGGCCCGGCTCTTTGCCGGCAACGACTTCGGATTCCGGGATCTGGCCTTCTCCGAAATCCGGAAATACTCCCGCGCGTATATGGCCTCCCAGGCGAAGGCGCTCGTCAGGACGCTCGATCCCTCCCGCTTCACCCGGTGGGGACGGCCCGGCATCCGGGCCCAGCTCCTCGACACGAAGACCTGCCGGCTGGTCTCGGACTTCCGGGTGGAGGGCGACCGGGAGTCGATTCACATTCTGAACGCTGTCAGCCCGGCTTTTACCGCGAGTCTCCCCTTTGCCGCCTGGACGCTCGGGCGTTTCCGGAGCGGAGAAGGGTGGAGGCCGTGAAGAAAGGGGAGGGGGAGGAAAACCCGGAGGCCTCCCTCCCCTTCGGACGTTTTCTTCCTCCACTCGGCCCGACGAAGCTTTGGGAGGGGAGGGGACGGGGATGAGCGCCTCCCTTCGGGCCCGGTCCAACGCCCCCATGGAGGAGAGGGGAGATTATGCAGGGGTCCTGGCCGACGGCCGCTGGCGGGGTCCCCACGGCATCGGACGCTTCGCCGCGGAGGTTCTCGCAAGGCTTCCGGGGGTCTCTCTCCTCGAAGGGGGGAGATCCCTCTTTCTCTCCCCCCTCGATCCGCTCTGGAGCGCCTCCGCGATCCGGAAACTCCGTCCCCGTGTCTACTTCACCCCCGGCTTCAATCCGCCCCTCTTCTCCTCCGCCCCCTTCGTGCTCACCCTCCACGACCTGATCCATCATATTCGGCGGTGGTCCAGCAATACGGTCAAGATCGCAGTGGCCCCCAAGGCACTGGACGCCTTCAAACAACGCATAAAGGAGATCACTTGTCGTGTTGGTGGCCGAAGTCTGACACAGGTTGCCGAACAACTGAGGCTCTACCTGCCGGGGTGGAAGTCCTATTTTCTCCTGGCCCAAACGCCGAAGACGTTCAAAGGCCTCGACTCATGGATTCGCCACCGACTCCGGGCGGTCCAGCTCAAGCACTGGCGACGCGGGCCTACAATATACCGTGGTCTGCGAAGCCTTGGTGCACCACACGAATTGGCCGCTTTGGTGGCAGGGGGAGGCAACCGCTGGTGGCATCATAGCCAGTCGGGCCTCAACAAGGTTCTCACGGTAGCTTACTTCGACAGCCTTGGAGTGCCCCGACTCTCCTAACCTCAACTTTTCGAACCGCCCGGTGCGGACCCGCATGGTGCGACGTGAAAGTCGTTGCAATGATTGTTCAGTGCAGGCCAGCATCTGCCTGCAAAGCGAACCCCGTTTTCCCTGACGGGTAGCCTACTGGAACTGGCGTGGTTGGCAACAGCCGGGTCAGGAGCTTCCGGGACAATGTACCCTCCCAGAAATGGGCTCTTCAAGCCGAGAGGCAACAGGAGGACCTGCCAGCATCAGGCGGGGCAGGGGCTAGGCTGAGGAAAAGGGCGAACACAAGTGAACCCTTGAATAAGGATCGTCACCGCAAATCGGCCAAAGATGCTGTCACAGGCCGAGACCAAAATGGTACGCAGTCGGTCACTCTCGTCATGCGTGGGAGTGCAGGGACATCGTGACTGCCGGTCTAGAGAGGGCGCCCTCCTTCTTCGTGTCATTGCGTCGGAACACGGTAAGCCCCACTGCTCCCCGGAGATCATCCCGGGAAAGCGTTCCCGCAAGGGACGCCGATGTGCAAGGGGGTAAAGGATGGCGGAGAAAGCGAAGGCCGGCCAGTAATAGGCCGGATAGGGTGCGGAGCCCACAGGGTCCCATCACCCGCCGCGAAAGCGGGCAGACTTCCGTCGGGTCATTCATGGCGAGAGAGGAAGGAGGTTTTCTGACACATGGGAACGCAACGGGCGCACAACAAAAAGGGGGCAAAGTGCCCCCGGGAAAACCGCGACATTCAGTTTCGATGGTCCCTTCCT
>DAIBSV010000550.1 GCA_027415455.1 Nitrospirota bacterium
GCACCAGAGGCGTTATCTGAGGTTCCGGAAGGGAGAGGTCGATCCCGTCTACTCCAAACGCAACAAAAAGTGGTTCGTCAACCTCGTCTGCGACATTCCCGAGCAGGAACCGGAATTTTCCGTCGGCATCCTCGGGGTGGACTTCGGCATCGTCAACATCGCCACCGATTCCACGGGCGAAGTCTTTTCCGGAACTCCCGTCGAGAACAAGCGTCTCTGGTATCAGGACAGGAGAAAACGTCTCCAGAAGAAAGGCACGAAGGCCAGCAAAAGACGACTGGAAAAACTGGCCGGAAGGCAACACCGTTTTCAGACGTGGGTGAACCACAACATCTCCAAACACCTTGTTTCCAAGGCCAAACGCACTCAATCCGGAATTGCCATCGAGGATCTCTCCGGCATCCGGGACGAGGTTACGGCCAGAAAAAGCCAACGAAACAGGTTGCACAACTGGTCCTTCAATCAACTCCGCTCCTTTCTGTCCTGCAAGTCCTTGATGTACGGCGTTGATCTGCATGTCGTGGATCCCCGGAACACATCCCGGACCTGTCCAGAATGCGGGTCTGTGGACAAGAAAAACCGGAAGAACAGAGATACCTTTTCCTGTGTTTCCTGCGGCTACACCGCTCCGGCGGATGACGTAGGGGCCAGAAACATCGCAAAGGTCGCCGTAAACCGGCCTGAGTTCTC
>DAIBSV010000551.1 GCA_027415455.1 Nitrospirota bacterium
GGAATGGGCGTTCCCCAGTAGCGCTGTCGGGAAATCCCCCAGTCCCGGAGTCGGAAGGTTTTTTTCATCCGGCCTTGCCCCGTCTTTTCGAGGTGGGCGATGATCGCCCTCCTGGCCTCATCCCCCGAAAGTCCTGAGAAGGAACCGGAGTCAAGGAGTGTTCCGTCTTCCGTGATCGCCTTTTCGAGAGCGGACGAGCGTTCCTGTCCCGGTGGAAGGATCACCTGCCGGATCGGAATGCCGTATTTTTGTGCGAATTCGAAATCTCTCTGGTCATGGGCCGGAACTCCCATGACCACTCCAGTTCCGTACGAGGCGACGACGAAGTTCCCGATCCAGAGAGGGATGCGGTTCCCCGTCATGGGGTGTCGGAGAAAAAGACCGGAAAAGACCCCCTCCTTCTCCGGCTCCTCCCGGCTCTGATGGGTCCGGGCCCGGAGAGTCTTCTCGATGAAGGCTCTCGCGGGAATTTTTTCCGGCGAGTGTTCAAGAAGGAGGTCGAGGAGCGGATGTTCGGGGGCGATGGTCACGAAGGTGACCCCGAAGAGAGTATCGGGCCGTGTCGTAAAGACCGTCAGGGTTTCCGAATGAAGATTCGGGGAGGCCTGACTGTCGATCGAAAAGTCGATCAAGGCCGGATGAAAAAAACCTTCCGACTCCGGGACTGGGGGATTTCCCGACAGCGCTAC
>DAIBSV010000552.1 GCA_027415455.1 Nitrospirota bacterium
ATCATCGTGTCCTCCTCGTATTAAAGTCAATGATTCCTGTTATCATCCATGAATTGATCGAACCCCCATGGATGCAAGAACTGTTTGCGGATTGGAATGAACGATGGTTCAACTCTACCACCCGAACCTCTTCCCGTAAAGGAATATAAAGGGAGCCGTCCACCTGGCGGATGCCGTTGACGAAATCCCTCCGGGTCCATTAAAATCTGAAAATGGGGGCGGCGATTGTCTGAAGCTGTTCCTATCCTGTCATTCCTGGTTTTCTCTCACGGGGCGATGCAGTCCCGACATTCCGATAAAAATCGTGATCCGCCATGAGGCCTACGCCCTTTTTGCGGATTTGAAAAAGGAGATTTTGCAATGCCTACGCTGACCATCATGCCTTCCGGAAAAACCCTGGAGGTTCCTGCCGGGACAACGCTTCTCGAGGCCATTATTTCATCGGAGCCGGGAATCGGGCACAAATGCGGAGGGAAAGCCTCCTGCGGAACCTGTCATATCTTCGTGACGGAGGGTCGGAAGAGCCTTTCCAAGATCGACAGGGTCGAAAACGAGCGGCTCGACGCGGTGGTGGGGGTGGGGTCCAAGTCCCGACTGGCCTGTCAGGCCCGTGTGGGAGAGGAGAACGTCACGATCGAGATCCTGGGATTCGCGTCGGGATTCTAAATTCTTGGGACGCCCGCTTTA
>DAIBSV010000553.1 GCA_027415455.1 Nitrospirota bacterium
GAAGAGGCGGACGAGGGGATCGGGAGCCCATCCGCTATGGCGGATGGGTTTCCCGAGGAAGTAGTTCAGGCGGTCCAGGGAAAATCCCCGGTATTTCGCGAGAAGGGCCGGATCGTCGAAGGTATCCCGGATCGACCGCAGAAGCTCCGGGGAAAGCCGCTCGTCGGCGTCCAGGTTCAGGATCCACTCCTGTGAGGCCAGGGCGAAGAGACGGTTGTGCTGGGAGCCGAAATCGTCGAAGGGGTGCACATGAAATCTGGCCCCCGCGGCCTCGGCGATCTCCCGGGTCCGGTCGGTGCTTCCGGAGTCGAGAATGACGATTTCTCCGGCCAGATCGCCAAGGGAGGCGAGGCATCCGGGAAGGTTTTCCTCTTCGTTCAGGGTGAGGATGCAGACGGAGAGGGGACGGGCCATCACCGGGATCCTGAAGGGAGAAAGGAAGTCTTTGTCGGTCCTTTGATCATGTGCCCTCTTCTGATGGCGGATCCCCCCCCGTCACCGGGGAAGGATGACGGCGACAGGAGGATGAACACTCCCCCCTAAGCTGACGCTGGTGTGTGTATTTCCCGGACCACTTCTCCTTGCTCCAATCGTTCGGCCCAGGTTTTCAGAGCCTGATTCCGACGCTACGAATGGCCTCTTCCTTTGTCCTTCCATAGGCCATGACTTCCGACACGAATTTTCGC
>DAIBSV010000554.1 GCA_027415455.1 Nitrospirota bacterium
CGGGGACCTTCGAGGCGATCTCCGAAACCCACGCCGACTGATCAGCGGGGTCGTGTCGTATTGGGCGAGAGGTGCGCCGAAGAGGGGGGAGATCTTCAGTGTGGGATGGCCCGGAAAATGCCTTTTCCCAAAGACTTGGGGAGAGGGAGGAGGGAAAATTGGAGCCAAGCGTTCTCGATCCCTGGAGATTGATCTGTCGGGAGGATACGACAAAGAAAAAGCCCCGCCCGGACGATGCGCCGGGAGGGGCCGTTGGTACCCGGAAATTGTTCTGAATCTTAGGCGACCATCTGGTTCCGGCGCTTGCGGACGACCATGAAGGCGGTCAGGCCGAGAGCGGTTCCGAAGAGGACCAGGGTGCCGGGCTCGGGGGTGCCGGGAACATAGACAGAAAGTGGTCCTGACGAACTCCCAAACCCCTGGACACTCATTGTTCCAAAAGTGTAAGCGTCCGCATTGGAGGCCACGAAAATCTGCGGGGTGATCTGGTTCAAACCGACAGTTCCTGTTTCCTGATATTGAACCGAGGCGATGGAGCCATTGCTTGGATCAAGTTGGGTCTCTCCGGTCAGACCGACAAAGTTGGTATAGGTACAGGACGAACAGATATTGGTCCCCAGAGTGATCAAGTTCCCGCTGGAGTCCACATTGAATCCGTCTCCCAAAGTATAGATAGTACCATTGGG
>DAIBSV010000555.1 GCA_027415455.1 Nitrospirota bacterium
GGGCGGGTTCGAGGGGCTTTCTGAGGAGAGGGTTGTCCCGAAGATAGAGCATTCCGAGAGAGAGATAGTTGGCGGCGTTCCAGTAGGTGTTCAAGGCGCCGAGTTCCGCGTCGTCGAGTTCCCTGGCCATGGGCAAACCTCCTTGCCGGTTGGAGTGGAGAGGATGAACGTCCCTCCTTTTCACCATACTCCATTTCACGATTTGTTGAAACAGGGGAACGAGACCGAAAAAAAGGCCCCATGAAATCTCTCTGAATATCTTGGAAGACAAGAGTGTTCGAGAGAGGCCGGGGGCGTTTTCGCGGCCCTGGAGGAGGCGGGGAAGAGAATCCCAAAGGAAAGACGGAAGACGCGAAAGATCGGGAAGGGCCGCTTTCTTCCAGCCGGAAGGGTGAGGTCTTCCCGGGAGATGAGACCCCGTCGAAGCGTTCCCGCGATCCCCTCTAGCGTCGGTGCCTCCACAACAGGCCTTCCTGGTGAATGACCGCCTCCCGAAATCGTCGTTCGCGATATGGATCTTGGCCGTTCTTCCCATCACAGCGCGTTTTTCCAGATGTTCCTCCGTAGGGTTCCCTCGGCGATCCCGGTTCTTAAGCCGTAATGAGAGCATAATCGAGAAACGCTGCCAGTCTTTATTTGGGCGCTTCCTTTTTTTCGCTCTCTCCGATCGTTTCTCTTCCG
>DAIBSV010000556.1 GCA_027415455.1 Nitrospirota bacterium
CCGGGACCATCCCCTGACGGGAGAATGGACCGGCCGGAGAGAATGCCGCATCGAACCCGATTGGTTGTTGATCTACAAAATCGAAGGGGATCGGATCATTTTCGAACGGACCGGAACCCATTCCGATCTGTTCGGATGAGTGGAGAATTATAATTGCAAAACGGGAAACCCTTTCCGAGTCTGACAAGGACGAACACTCTATCGGGGAGAGTTTTCATTCCTGCCTTGTAGCGTGGGATTTTTCTTTCGGGCGGGATTTTCTTAAGTTGGCATGAAATATGGTGGGCCGAGGGAGGATCGAACTCCCAACCCGCTGATTAAGAGTCAGCTGCTCTGCCAATTGAGCTATCGGCCCGCACTGTTTTTATCAAATTTGGCGCAAAAACTCAACTACTCTGTGCCTTCCGTGGATCTTCCGCTTTCCCCATCGCGACAATCGGTTTATCGAAAAGCGCCGTAAAACTCCGGGGTTCAGCCCGGAGGTATAAGGCGTAGTCAGTCTGAGTGTTGTTTTCTAACCATAGATTTGGTAACGTCCTGGCCATGAAGAGACTGCGTGCCTTCAAATTCCGGATCTGTCCCACGCCCGAACAGGAGAGCCTCCTCTCCCGCCACGCCGGATGCACGCGGTTCGTCTGGAACAAGGCCCTCGACCTCCAGAAGCGGCGGCTCGAGGC
>DAIBSV010000557.1 GCA_027415455.1 Nitrospirota bacterium
CTGGACCGGGATCCCTGTGACCCGCATGATGGAAGGGGAGCTTCAGAAGCTTCTGAAGATGGAGGAGCGCCTCTCCCAGCGCGTCGTGGGCCAGAAGGAGGCGGTCGTGGCCGTGTCGAACGCCATCCGGCGCGCCAGAGCCGGAATTCAGGACCCGAACCGGCCCCTCGGTTCCTTTTTCTTCCTGGGTCCGACCGGGGTGGGAAAGACGGAGCTCGCCAAAAGCCTGGCCGAATTCCTCTTCGACAACGACCAGGCGATGATCCGCATCGACATGTCGGAATACATGGAGAAGCATTCGGTGGCGCGCCTCATCGGTGCCCCGCCCGGATACGTCGGTTACGAGGAGGGGGGGCAGCTGACGGAGGCCATCCGGCGCCGTCCTTATTCGGTCATCCTCCTCGACGAGATGGAAAAGGCCCATCCGGACGTCTTCAACGTGCTTCTCCAGGTTCTGGACGACGGGCGTCTCACCGACGGTCAGGGACGGGTGGTGGACTTCAAGAACACCGTCATCATCATGACCTCGAACATCGCCTCTGACGTCATTCGTGATTCGGCCGGGGTTCCCGAGGCCGAGGTGCGGCGAAAGGTGATGGAGATTCTCGGGCGCTCCCTTCGGCCGGAGTTTCTGAACCGGATCGACGAGATCATTCTCTTCCATCCCC
>DAIBSV010000558.1 GCA_027415455.1 Nitrospirota bacterium
AACAGAAGGGGCGTCGGAGATGGGACCACGGCCAGGGAGGTGATGGGAGTCGAAGAGGTTCCACTCAGACATGAATTGAATGATGATGATGATGATGGAAGCGTGCTGGAAAGAGCGGAAAGGGATTCTATATTTCCCCCTCCATCTCCCCAGTACAGAACATTGGTGGTTCCGGTGGATCCGATCGTGGCCGCCGCCAGGGCGGTAATGGGGTTCGTGCCCGTCGTGGATGTGTTACAGGAAGTTTTTACGTCGGAAATATAGCAATTGGCCGGGGCCAGGGCGGCCGCCACGATGGAGCCGGTCTGGCCGTTCGGAAGGGGGGGCGGGGGGCCCGAGGAGCTGGAGCCGCCGCCGCAGGTTGAAAGAGCCAGGAGCCCGAGCCCCAGGAGTCCCGAAAGGAACTTTCTGTCCGATATCGTTTTTCCGGTTGTCTCCCTCACGCTGTCCTCACTCCCTGGATTTCTCGTTCGCTCTTCCGTATCCCGTCGCATTTTCATCCTTTTTCGTTCTCATGCCCTTTCCCTCCTCACGGGAAGCCGGGATAGCCCGTGGTCCCGCCACCGGATCCGTTCCCAGAACTCAGTGTCGGATTGATGACGTTGATGGTGAAGGTCGGGGCGACGTTCCCCGAAACGGTCGTCGCGTTATTGTACCCCAGGAG
>DAIBSV010000559.1 GCA_027415455.1 Nitrospirota bacterium
AAGGCAAAGTACTTGATCTGATGACCGAAGAGCTTGCCAAAACCCAGATAGTGAAGCATGCGGACGAGGCGCTTGACCTCCGCCAACTTAATTCTGTTCTAAAATTCTCTTTCCTAAACACCCCGTCTAAAACAATCTTTAAGTAATGGCTTGCCGTTGGATCGCAATGAAGATAAAGGCTCCCGGTGGGTTTCAAAACCCTGCTCATTTCAATGAGCCTGTTTGCCATCATGACCAGGTAGGCCATCATGTCGGTTTCCTTAAGAAACTTCCGGAGGGCTTGGATTAACTCGGAAAGATCAGTATTCGGCTGACGGACAAGCTCAAAATATTCTCGTTCGGCTTGTTCTCCCCAACACCAGGAATCTTCGAATGCTGTTATTTGGGAATCTGATTCATGACCTGCCGGGGTCTTATAAAGGACGTTGTAATCGCGCTTGGAGTTGAAGGGAGGATCGAGGTAGATCAGGTCGATGGAATCGTTCGGGAAGTCATCCCGATTCCGCAAGACTTCGAGATTGTCGCCGTAGTAAAGGGAATTGGGATGGAGGGGCATTTTAATCTCAGCTTTCTGATAACACTACAGCGGCTAAAAAAAGACTAGACTTTCCTTCCTGACCCTGCTATTCTGCCACCGGAACACGTTTTTCCCAAC
>DAIBSV010000055.1 GCA_027415455.1 Nitrospirota bacterium
ACACGAACGGGCGTCGCTACCGCCGCCGAGGGTTGCTGGAAGGATTGGGACATGTTCGAATCGGAGGGGGGATCGTGTTGGTGAGAGCCGAGGATGGCCCTCAGGTCGTTCGGCTGATTCGGCAATGGGCGAAGGCCGTGGAGTGGTGGCCCCTCTCGCTGCGGACCCAGGACCGAAGGCGCCTCACCAGACCGCCTTCCCCTCGGTCCCAGTGAGATAGACCCCAGAGGTATTTTCTCAAGCTCAGGAATCGTACCAAGGTCCATGGTCGAGCACCCGCACGGCGAATCGGAGGCGTCCCAGCGGATCCTCCAAGGGCTCGCGGTCGCGCTGCTCCTCACGGCGATCGTTCTCGGGCTGGAAGCTGTTGGGGCTGTCATGAGCCGTAGCCTCGCGGTCACGGTTGATGCCGTTCATGACGTCCCCGATCTGTTCGCCTTTGCAGCCTCGTACCTTGCTCTGGCGGCCATAGCCCGGGGCAGTACGACGGAACACACGTTCGGCTCGCATCGCTTCGAGGTCTTCGCAGCGATTCTGAATGCCTTTGTTATCTTGGCTGCCGGGTTATTATTCGCTTATCCCGCGATCGTCGGGCTGACGAATGACACGACACCATTCGGGACTCTCGATCCCGCGTGGATCCTATTCGCCGCCATCCCTACACTTGCGCTCCGGAGCGTCTCGGCCATCTATCTTGGGAGGATCCCACGAGCGGCGCGAGACCTCAATGTCCGAAGTGTCCTCGTCCACCTCGGAGCCGACATCGCGATCACCGCCGCCCTGATCATCGATGCCATCGTACTGGTTTACTCACCGACGAGCGTCCAAGTCGATTCGGCAGTGGCACTGGCCATCGCGGCTGTTCTAATCGTCGAGTCCGTTCCGATATTTCGTGGGGCGTGGGATGTTCTCACCGAGCGCGTTCCGCGAGGACTGTCATTGACTAACCTTACGGAGGTGGTCAAGTCCGTCCCCCGGGTCAAGGACGTACACGACCTCCACGTATGGGCGGTCTGCCCGACCTTTGTGTGCATGACCGCTCATGTTCGGGTCGAAGAGATGACGTTGGGCGAGTCTGCGGACGTGACGGACGAGCTCCGTCAGGCGGTCGAGCAGACCTTTGGTATCGCTCACTCGGTCTTTGAGCTGGAGACAGGCTCAGAACAGTCTACCGGAGACATCCGGGAGCAGGTTTCCGCGAGGAGGGTTCACAGCTAGGACGCCTTTCGAGGCCACACTGAATCCATGCGCGCCTCTGGGGTCCCGCAGCAGCAGTTCGAAGGGGGCGCCTTGCCCACACGGGGCTCGACATGGCCCGAAACGGTCTGGACGCCTAGTTTTAGGCCGGCTCAGATCGTGTCGGTTGGAACCTGCCAGGACTCGCTACGGCGTCCGAGGAAGGGTGGTGACAACCTGCCCGAATGAAGGTAAGAAGTGAGCAGCGGGAACGATTCGGCCGCCTCCGCTTCAGGGTGGGCCGAAAGGACCGCGGGGGAATCCTGGCCTGGATTGGGTGTCAGACCGGGGGTCGAATCCCCAACTGGCGACCCAGAGCCCAAACGTCGAGTTCGGCCCAGTGCTCGATGATCTTGCCTTCGTGTACTCGGAAGATGTCGATCACCTCGAGTTCAACCCGCTTGCCCGTGGCCGGTTGGCCCCAGAGCTCGCCCCGGTGCGTCCCACGAAAGGTCTTGCGAGTTACCACCTTGTCGCCTTGGACGATTTGATCCTCGATCGTAACCGCCAGATCGGGGAAGGCTCGCAACATTCCGCCGAAGAACCGCTTGAAAGCTTCTCGGGCGTCGGCCATCCCCGCGGGTGATGGCAGCCCTCCGGGTCGGGCGTGGTCGATGTAATCGGGGTGCAGTAGATCCTCGACAAGATCCCATCGGTGCTTGGCCTGAACTTCATCGACGAAACGAAGAACTACGGCCTTGGAATCCTCGGAACTCACGGGTCGGGACTCCGTCGTCGGGTATCCTCATCCCCCGGGTGTACATTTGCGTTCCGTTCCCTGGCCCAACGGCGGTCCGGGAAGTCCGGCCTACGGTCCCGTGAGTTATCGAACCGGTCCAAATCGTGCCCCTTTCGTCTGGACCACTCGGGATTCTCCACCCGCTTGGTCCCTCCCCGGCCACGCCGAGGGGGTTGAGCCGGCCGGAGGCCCGATATAAATAGCCCGGGTCCGTCGTGCCGGGAGTGAATACGTCATTGCAGCGGCGACCTCCGTTCGAGCCCTACAAGACTAAAGTTGTCGAGCGGATCCCGAACCCGTCCCGGGCGGAGCGGGAGCGGGCTCTGGAGCGCGCCCACTACAACCTGTTCAACCTCACGTCGGACGAGATCCGGGTCGACCTCTTGACCGACTCCGGCACGGGCGCGATGAGCGACCGCCAGTGGGCGGCCCTAATGCTCGGGGACGAGACTTACGCCGGAAGCCGTAACTTCGCCCACTTCGAAGAGACGGTGCGCTCCTTGACCGGTTTCCCCCACGTCGTACCCGCCCACCAAGGTCGCGCCGCCGAGAACCTGCTGTTCTCGAGCGTCTGTCGACCGGGGTCCATCGTGCCGAACAACATGCATTTCGATACGACTCAAGCGCACGTGCTCCATCAGGGCGCCACGCCCGTAAATCTCGCAGTTCCCGAAGCGTACGACCCCGAGAGCGACTTCCCGTTCAAGGGAAACGTCGACCTCGACGCACTCGAGAAACTGCTGAGCGAGGCCGGCCCGGAGAAGGTACCGCTCGTGATGGTGACCATCACGAACAACACCGGTGGCGGCCAGCCGGTCTCCGTAGAGAACTTCCGGGCGGTCGCCCGGGTGGCCAGTTCCCACCACGTACCGGTCTTCCTTGACATGTGCCGCTGGGCTGAGAACGCCTTCCTGGTCCGCGAGCGCGAGCCCGGCATGGGCGGAAGGACGATCTCCGAGATCGGGAGGGCGTTCTTCGACCTTGCGGCAGGGGCGACGATGAGCGCGAAGAAGGACGGCCTCGTGAACATCGGGGGGTTCGTCGCGACTCGGGACGAGCGGCTCGCCGAACGATTGAAGGAAGCACTGGTCCTATACGAAGGGTTCCCAACGTACGGAGGACTCGCGCGCCGGGACCTCGAGGCGATCTCGGTGGGTCTCATCGAGGCGACAGAGCTCGACTATCTGGAGCATCGGATCGCTCAGGTCCGTTATCTCGCCGGGCTCCTCGAGGAGCTCGGGGTGCCCTTCTTCCACCCGGTGGGAGGGCACGGCGTCTACCTCGACGTGCGGCGGTTCCTCCCCCACCTCGGCGACGACGACCTGCCCGGACAGGCCCTCGTCGTCGAACTCTACCGCGAAGGAGGTGTCCGAGCGGTGGAGGTCGGGGCCCTGATGTTCGGCTCAGATTCCGTAGGTGCGTCGCGGTCGCTCGAACTGGTTCGCCTCGCGATCCCACGCCGGGTCTACTCCGCGAGCCACCTTGCCTACGCGGCGGAGGTCGTGGGCCGGGTATACGCGCGGCGGGCGACGGTGCGGGGTCTTCGGCTGGTCTATCGGCCCGAGCGGCTGCCGCATTTCACGGCGCGTTTCGGCCTGAAGTGACTCCGGTCGCGGGCCCGTCCGGGGTCCGAGCCTCTCCTCGCAGGTTATCGCGGCCGTCGCTCCGCCCTACTTGTCCCTGCCATCTGAAACGTACACGTTGACCCCCCGTCCGGAAGGGTCCGACGGATGAGTTACGAGCGATCTACAACCCCGCGCGGATCATCCCGCGCGATTTCTTCAAGACGAATCGCGCGATGCCGCACCGGTCATCGCGAGGGAGGGAGGGCCATCGGACTCTCAGGCGCGTAACCGCTGCCACTCGCCTCCGCGTTCTGGTCCTGCGGGAGTCCCTTCTCGGCTCGTGCAGAGCGGGCGACGAGCCGACAGACGTCGACATAGTGTTCCCATAGCGATTCGACCTCGGGGCTCGACGACGCAAAGACCCGATCGGCGGCACGGCGAAGGTCGTCGTCGCCGATGCCGACGACCAGTGCTCGATCTCCGTTCTCGCTCAATGTCTCCCGAATCGCCAGCGGTGTCGTCAGAGAAATCCCCACACGGGGTCGGAGTCTGGCGAGGTTGTCGTCGTCCTCCTCCAGTCTCATGCTTCCCCTCCGAACCATGCGGAGGAACAAGAGGAGCATGATCGTGAGTACCGTGGCCACGATTGTGACCACGATGAGGAGGACCAGCAGGACGAGGTCATCGAGATCGAACTCCCCCAGTTAGAAGAACCGTAGTCCGAGGGCGATTTGTGCACCCGTGAGCACGTATCCCAGCGCGGCCCCGACCGCGACCTGCGAGAGCGTGTGCGCCTTCAACCGGACACGGCTCCATCCCACGAACGGTAGCAGCAAGGACAGGAGCGCGCCGGGTGCGCCGAATCCGAAGACGAGGGCCATGGTCGGTCCGGCCACGCCCATCGCGTGCGCGCTGGCCTTCCAGGAAAGATTGATCGCCAGCAGGACCAAGGTGTTGGACGCGTAGCAGAACATCAAGAGCGTGATCAGGATGGGGGAACCGACAGCGACTAACGTCGCCACCCCAAGTGAGTAGCCGACCGCGCCCAAACCAAGCAACACCAGCCTCTCTCTCGGTGTCTCGATTCCCGCCGGGCGTCGTCGCAGAATCAGGAGGAGGGCCATCGCGATGGGCCATACGACACCGAAGGTCAGGGCCAACACGCCGACAAGCAGCCGGCGACCGGACCCACCGAGTGACGCATCAAGGATGAGGAACGTGGGTAGCGCGACCAGCGGCGGGAAGGTGATGACTGAGACGGCGCGAGCGAGGCGCACTACTGACTCCGGACAAGAACGGTGAAGGGAGATGACGTCCGAGTATCAAGAACATCTACCATCAGGTCGATTCGGGAAAAGCGATACCGATCTTGCTTCAGTTGAATCGCATCCCAGTCCTTCTGTACGCGTCGAGCAAGACCCGGCGAAAGACGTTGAGTCATCAGAGAGGCAAGAATCACTGAGTTATCAACCACGGATAGGATTGTCCGGGGCCAGCCCCAGGCTCTCCGTGCGTACAACCCACACGATTTGACCGACTCGACAAGGTCAGGCGACCGGGATTAGGACGGGGCCGAGCGTCGTGCGGTCTAGGCGCGGGATCCCGAGCGTCGCCATCAGAGAATTCCCCACGTCGCGTTCACCCAGACCGACATCGGGCCGTATCCGGAGCCCGCGTAGCCGGCTCCGCACTCGTACGATCCGCCCCAGCTCCAGAACGAGTACGTATCCGCTCCACCCATCATCGAGTGGTCGAACATCATTCCGCCCGGCCCCTGCATCCAGTAGCGCATCGACATCGTCCCCGACGGGTGAGAAAAGTGAACCGTCACCCATCCTGCTACTGGAATGTTCAAGGTGGCGGTGGTCCCGGTCGCCGACGTGACCTGGATCTCCTTGGCCGATGAGTTGGCCGGCACGAACACCAGCGCGAGCAGCACGATAGCGGCAACCACCAAGGTCACGACCGCGACAAAAAGTCGCCGATGCTTCCTTGGAACCGGGCCTGCATGAACCGCGGTGGGGTACGTCATAGATGACTCCACCCGGGCCGGGGGTAAGAGGCGTTGGTTAACGCTACTTGACGACGCGAGCCGCTTCTTTCGTGTCGCCGTCCCGGGTATCCGCCTCCCACCCGACGCCCGCGCGGTCAAGCCGCTGACGCGGTCCCGCAACTTCGAGCGCCGGCAGTCGGACCACGCCCCCACGACCCTTCCAGGGCTACTGAGGGGGAACGTACCCTTTTCGTACTTGTCTACGTCGACCACCCGTGGTTCAGGGTTTCCTACAGACCATCATGAAGTGCTCACTCGTGCCCACCACCGCAGGTTGCGTACAGGTTCGGAGGTGAATGTCCTTCCAGATCGCCCACGCCTTGGGGTGGGTCCTCGCCAACCGGTTGAACTCTCTGCGGTGGTGGGAAGCGAGGCCTTCAAGCCCCACCCGCTCGACTACGAGGAGGCGCTTCTTGCTCAGCTCGCCTGCGAGTTCTTCCGGCAAGAAGAAGTGGCACGGGGCGAACCCTCGGTGCCCATCGTAGTCCCCCACTTTGAGGATCTCTATGTGGAACTCGGGTTCGGAGTCCAGGTCGTCAGGGGACCTTATCGCAGCTTCCATCAGCGGCGAGTATCTCCCGACGACAGAGACGAAAACCGGTGCGCCTCTCTTCGCAACCCTCACCAGCTCTCTCAGAGCCTTCCCGCGTTCGCCTCGATTCACTACATGGCTGAGCGTGGCACCCAAGCAGAGCACGCCATCGAATGTGCTGCTCTCGAAACGAGAGAGGTCTTGAATGGACCCGCGGTGGATCCCTCGCACCTTGTCCTCGACTCCAGCCCTTCGGATTTCCCGCCGAGCGATGTCCAAGTGCTTCGGGGTCAAATCGAGCAGGATGACGTCATGGCCAAGCTTGGCGAGTTCGATCGTGTATCGTCCCGGTCCCCCACCCGCGTCGAGGAGAAGTCCGCGAGGGGGAAGGTACTCCCTCAGGAAGTGTAGAGTGGTCTCGTACTCCAGTGTATGATAGGGGTCCTTGACCAGCCTTCGCCACTCGTCGGATTGACGATAGTACTTCTGGACAAGCTCGGAAGTGCTGGCCACGCTCCGGGAGAGACGGGGTTCAACATAGTGCTTGGTGTGCGTTGCCAACCCACACCATTTCGACCGGGCCGAAAGGGTCGGTCGCCCAGGCTTAGGACTGCCCAGACCGTCGTGTGGTTAAGGCGCTGGTTCTTCTCAGTAGAAGTTGGAACGATGCCCGATTTCAAGCACGTAGATTGTGCTCCCCTGAACCTCGTAGACGGCCCGGTACTGTCCGACCCTCAGTCTCCACTCGCCGCGACGGCCCCCGACGAGACGCCGTATGTCGACACCGGGCCGCGGATGGAACGGATCCTCCAAAAGTCTCTCGAACGCATCGGCGAATCTTCTTTGGATATCGAGCGGAAGATTGCGTCGGTCCCGTTCAGTCGAAGGACGGAACTCGAGCGCGTAACTCAAGTCCGGCCCTGAAGGCGACGCAACATGACCGGGCCGGGGATGTTCGGGCCCGGTTCTAGGCGGCGGCGCTCAATCTCGCGCCAGAAGCTTGCGGGCGGAGTGTCCGCCATGAGGTCGTTGAGGACGTCGTCCAGAGTCGCTCCCGGCGTCTTGTAGCCCCTGAGCCGGGCGAGCGTGCTGGCTTTCACTGTCACCGTGGTCGGGGTATCGGACAAGGCGGTCATCGGCGCAATTAGACAATTGGCAGACTTAACCCTGATGGCCCTTCCCTTGAGGTCTCCCTACCCCCAGCAGGCACAAAGAACAGGTTATCGACCCTGCGATCTCCGTCCCTACCACGAGGGCCTGGTTCAACTGACGAGGTATCCCGCAAGGGGCCGCAAGACGCCTAATGGGCCGATAGCCGTGCCCTCTTCCGTGGCGTCGCCCGAGATCCTCGACACCTTCCCGGCGTTCGAGAGATACTGGCGGCACGTTCGTTTCCAGCCCCTCTCGGTCCAGATCGACCGCTGGGAGAATGAATACATGGCCGAGTGGCCCGAGCTTCTGGAGAAGCTGAAGCGAAACTACTCCGAGGAAGGTGTCGACTGGAAACGGATCGCACAATCTCGAATCTTTCCGCACCTGGCCGAACGGCTTCCCCGGATGCGTACCCTCCATCGGAGACTGCTGAGGGGTCTTCCCCAATCTTGGGCGGCGTCCCGCCGTGTCCTGAATCTGGACTTCCCGGTCCATTTCGTCATCTACGTGGGAATAGGGGTTGGAGCGGGCTGGGCCACTCAGTACGGAGGGAAGGCTGCCTGCCTATTCGGTCTCGAGAACGCGGCGGAGATCTCCCCCGGCAAGAACGGAGGAAAGTCCGGGGCGGTCTCTCACGAGGTGGCTCATCTCGCTCATGATGAGTGGAGGCGGCGGAACGGCCTGCGGGGCATTGAGCAACCGCGCGGACCGCTCTGGCAACTCTACGAGGAGGGATTCGCCACGGAGTCCGAACGGCGAATCGAGAGTTCCCGACAATTCCGTCTCAGGACCGGTCGACCAGATTGGCTCCCCTGGTGCATGAGTCACCGAGCGTGGCTCGCCGCAAAGTTCCTGCGGGACATGAAAGCGCGTCGATCGGTGCGTCCGTTCTTCGGTTCGTGGTATAACATAGACGGCCGGATCGAATGTGGTTACTACCTCGGGGCCGAGATCGTTCATGAGTGGACCCGGACCGCATCGCTGGAGGATGTCGCCGTGCTCCCCGAAGCTGTCGTCCGCAGGAAGGTGAGGTCCGCCCTTCGCCGACTGGCCGAGAATTGACCAACCCGTTGCAATCCCACACGATTTCGACCGGACCGAAAGGGTCGGCCGACTTGGTTTAGGGCCGCCCGGACCGTCGCGTGCTTAAGGTGCTCCCCGACCCTGAACGTGGTCATAGCGAGAGTGATGCCCGTTATTCGCGGGTGGGCAAACTATTTTCGGCTCGCTCACAACGACCCGACCATCGGGGACCTGAGCAGTTGGGTCCTAGACCGAATACGAGGCGCCGGATTCCACGGGCGCATCCCGGAAGGGGGGCGCCGGCAACTCCGCACCACGCCACTCTACGGAATGGGACTACGACTCCCCCACGCCGTACTCACCGGTTGGTCCCCTTGAGGTCGAGAAAGCCGGATGCAGGAAATCTACACGTCCGGGTTGAAGTGGGGGAGGAACCCGAGAGGACCTCCCTCGGCCCTAGCGGCCCACATTCCGCACCGGCTGAACGGGCAATCCTTGAATTACCCGTCCCCTCCGTGAGCTGACGGCTCTTCCTCGAGGACCCGTACGTCTTCCGCCGTCGGGCGGATTCCTCTCACCTCGACCAGGGCCTTCCACTCCTCGAGGAAGGCGAGGCGCTGAACGACCATGACCGCCGACGGCTACCCAATGGGGCCGGTTGGACCGACCGGTCGCGACCTTACGCCCCGTGGAGTTTCATGGAGCCTTCGTAGAGGCCCCACCACGACGTGGTCACGAACGAGAGACCGAGGATCACCACCCCGGCGATCGCAAGGTATCCTCCAGCGTAGAGGCCGGTGGAGACGTACGTCATCACGCCCGCGAAGGTGAGGACCGAACCTACAGACGCGGTCCACCCAATCCTGATCCACTTCCGTTCCCCCAAGAGGCGCTCAGCGAGGAGGATTACGAGAACCACCGCCATCGTGAGCCAGAACGCGATGAACAACCGTAGCCAAGCTTGGGGAGGGGTCCCGATGAGGGTCCCATTCGTGGGCTCGAGCGTGGCGGTGAGGACAGCGAAGATGACCAGCATCAGTAGCGGGAGGGCCCGAAGCGGCAGACCCGCGCGATCCTTCCATCCCTGTGCTTGGCCATGGCCGATCACGAGTGCGCCGAGAAGGAGGAGGCCGCCGAGAACTAGGAAGACGAAATTGCCCAAGTCGTTCACGGCAAGGAAGCTCGGAACGCCTGGTAGGGACGAAATCTGGGTAGGGAGATTTCCAGGCCAGCTGGAGAATCCGAGGAGCAAGCCCATTCCCGTCTGTAGCACTAAGTCGATGGACACGAGCGCGAACCCAACCTGGGCCAGCAGTTTCGTCCGCCCCGCGAGCTGGTAGTAACCGAATCGGACCGCTACGAGCGCCATGACCCCGGCCGCAACGCCCGTAATCATCAGGTAGGAGTGGGCCCCAACGAGGTCTTGGGCCCAAGTGTTGAGGTCCACGCCGATCTCTTGGGCAGCATACTGGCCAAGCAGGGTCGGATTGTCTCCGAACCCCAGAATCACTCCGGCGAGGTGCCCCATGAGGGCGGCAACGAGCATTACGGCACCGGTCAGGGTGGCCGTGATGAACGGCCAGGTCCGGCTCCGGGGAGCGCCCTCCCTCCAGAGCGTTAGCATGCCCCACAGGAAAAGGATCACGATCTCGTCGAGCGCAAGGAACGCGGTGATCTGGACCCATAGGCCGGCGGTCGTCCACGGAGCCGAGGTGTTGAACACCGCCCCGATAGGAGCAAGTACGCCAGCGACGAGCACCCCTACGAGAATTCCCCGCCGAACGTGTAGGGAGGGGATGGCGAAGGCATCGCAGGCCACCAGCGCAGCGAGCGCAACGAGCCCGGTGTTGAGCCCGTGGAGATACATCACTACCCAGTAGTAGTTGGGTGAGTTTGCCCCGACGTTCCAGTTCGAGAACTGGCCGATGCCCGTGAACGGGTTGTTGATGAAGACGCTCCCCGCGAAGAAGAGAGTTATCCAGACGATAAGGAAGAACGCCACCCGCCGGGGGGTGAGCCACCGCATTCGAGGGAACAGCGCCCCTTCCTTCTCATCCAAGAACGCGGTTGGACTCTCCACGGTCGGCGCTACGCCCTCCGTCAACTTGCTTCACCCGTGATCGCCGGACGTAGCGCCTCTCGGTCCCCAGCTCACCCAGTCCGTGAGCGGTGGGGTGCCTTCCGCCATCTCGAAACCCCTCTACGCAGCGGACGGGGAGTGCGGCCTTTTCCAGTTTGCGTAAGTACCTTGCTCGTGCGCGCCGGTTGTGCCTCCGTCGTTCTCGCAAGCTCACTACCGTAGCCGCGAAGGGGCGGGTATTGGTCGAAGCGGAGAAGGAGACGAGGATCTTCGACCATCAGCCTTCGACAGAGGACGACGCCGTTTCGACCAAGGCGCCCCGACCCTCCTGCGCGATCATGGGGTCTGGTATCTGCGGGATCGTCCCTGCCGGGGCAAGAACGGCCAGCGGGTCCGCCACAGCTTCACCCTCGAGCGGCATGGCCCCGACCGCCCTATCCTCTTCCCGCCCGAGCTTCGGTCCGGCCTCGCCGAGGACCTCCTCGACCACCTGCCCGAAGCTTCCCTTACGCGCAGTAGTCTCGAGTTCGGCCCTCCTTCGCGACATCTCTCTTGGGTCTGCCGGGAATCGTGGCCCCGAGAGAAACCCCTTTCAGCCTCGACCCTCGCCAAACGGTTCATCGTTCGGTTTCGGCTCCAGCTGGGCCACCCAGCGCCAATAGCAGAGCTGACGAAGGTTGTGGACCACTGCCCGCAGCGTCGCCTCCACCACCTGCGCGTGCGGGACTCGCTTGCGAATCTTCTCCGGGCTTCGCGCCTTCAACGCCCCCAAAACGATTCCACCCTCGATCTCAAGTGACAATCCTCCGACCATCCCTCTGGCTCCTTCATGAGCCCCCAGATCGACTTCGGCCACGTCGGCTCTCCCAGGCACTTCCACGTCACATCCCGTCTCGGAAGGAATCGGCAGGCCATGCCCGCCTCCATGACCTGCCCTACCACCCAGCGGACCGCGTAGAGTCCGTCCCCGAGCTGGACCTGAGCTGGCGGATGTAACCGGGCGGTGGAGCGGAACACCTCCTCGAAGGCGGAGAGTTCTCCGAGTCGCGGATCCACCCACGACTTCCATCCCGCGACCATTCCATACTGGGGGTCCACGTTCGCCACGTTCCGTACCCACGGTCGGGGCAGGGTCGGGAAAGCGCCCTCCTCCCGTCCGGCGTCCCGTTGACGGGAGCGGTGGCTGGCGTAGTGCGCCTCGACCGTGGTAGAGAAGCCGCTCCCATCGATTGCGAAGCCCCACTCCTTCCCGAGGATCGGCTCGTTGGTCAGCCAGAGGAGCGACCGCAGGGCGACCAGCACCTCCGGGTCGTGGTAGGCGTGGGCGATCGTGCCGTACGAGAACGGTCGGGAGAGGCCGAGCGGTCTCGCCACGAGCCGCAACTCGGCCGCCGCGGGACGGTTCGCCCCTCCTCGATAGCTCTGCCAGAGCAGGGCAGCGATCCGCTCGGCGGTGGGAATCGGGGGTCGGCCCCCGGTCCGAGTTGGGGGTGGGGTTCTCCCCACGACGGCACGTGGTGGACGAGCACCCGGGTGGCCTCGGCGAGCGGCGCGAGGAGGTCCCCCGCCTCGTGCGTCTGAGCCCGGTCCTAGAGGCTCCAGTTCCGCCAAGGGGTCGGTCGGGGTTGGTAGGGGAAGATACCGTCCCGGACCTGGCGAACGGTGGCCTGAAGGGTTTCACGGGCGAGGGCGGGGTTGAGCGCGCGGGGGAGAGAGGGAGGCTAGTTGAGTATTTTGTGGTCGAGAA